>JAYYDR010000021.1:0-14157 GCA_036160735.1 Thermoplasmatota archaeon | reverse complement strand
CGATAAGGATTGATTCTACGGACAATCCACACATCGCATACTCTAAAGTAAACGGAAATACACTAAGATACGCTATGTACGATGGTTCTAGTTGGCATACCGAGAATGTGGGTGCTCAAGTTGGGGGAGATAAAAAGGGCCTACAATTGGCTTTGAGTGAGTCGGATGTACCCCATCTTTGCTACTTTGACCAAAATCTACTACAGTTGGGGTATGCAACATATAGCGGCTCGTCATGGGTGAAAGATACAAACGTAATGAGCGATGATTTGGAAATAAATACATCCCAAAACAGAGGAAGATATTGTGACATAGAAGTCGACCAGTTTGGATATCCGCACATTACCTTTGAGTACAATCTTCAAACACAAGTTGGGTATCTAAAGAAAAATGGTACATCATGGGACGGTTGGAATCTGTCGATTACACACGAAAATAGCTTCGTTGGATATACCCAACTAGAATTTGATAGTTCAGAGAATCCCTGTTTTTCATTCGCAGATAACCACAGAACTGTTGAAAATAGGCGCGATGTTAACTTTGGTTGCCTAGATACTGATTCCGGTGAAATCGTTCAAAGGGAGTCTGGACTGATACATACAGATCATTATTTCTCCCACTCAGACTGGGGGAGATACCTAACCATGAAATTAGATTCTAACGATAGTACTCACCTGGCGTTTTTCAGTAAGCAAAATACAAATTTTGGAAACATAATGTATTACACAGATAATTTCTACCCTACCTACGATTCTGATGGAGATGGAATTCCAGATTATGAAGACATTTTTCCTTCCAACCCATCAGAAACCACGGACTATGATGGCGACGGTTCGGGCGACAATGCTGATAACGATGATGATAACGATGGAGTAGTTGACCTCCTAGATAGTTGCCAATTCGGAATAATTGGCGCAGGGGCCGACTTTGACGGAGACGGGTGTAAAGATTCAGAAGATGAAGACGACGATAACGACGGCTTCGCTGACGAAATTGACGATTGTCCCCAAGGAATGACAAGTGTTGGAGATGACTTAGATGCTGATGGATGTCAGGATGCTGAAGATTCTGATATTGACGGCGATGGAATTCCGAATGATGAGGATGATTTTGACCTCGACCCTTCAGAAAATACTGATTCCGACGGAGATGGTGTCGGAGACAATACGGATGAATTTCCTAATGATGGCAATGAGACTGTAGATTCAGACGGAGATGGAACTGGAGATAATGCCGATCAATTCCCCGATGATGCAAACGAAACTGTTGACTCGGATGGAGATGGTGTTGGCGACAATGAAGACGCATTCGATGACGATGCAAATGAAACCGTAGATTCAGACGGAGACGGGGTTGGTGACAATTCCGATGCATTCCCAAATGATGCAAATGAAAGTTCTGACTTTGATGGCGATGGTATTGGTGACAATGCCGATGGCGACTATGATGGAGACAATGTGTCAGATGATGATGATGCATTCCCTCTAGATCCCAATGAGTGGAATGATACTGATGAAGATGGAGTTGGTGACAATTCCGATGCATTCCCTAATGACGTAAATGAATCAGTTGACAGTGATGGAGACGGATTTGGGGACAATGCTGACGCATTCCCAAATGATGCGAATGAAAGTTCTGACTTTGATAACGATGGAGTAGGGGACAATGCTGACGCTTTCCCTGAAGATTCTAACGAGACAACAGATACTGACAGTGACGGTGTTGGAGATAATGCAGATATTTGCCCTGGCGGAGATGATTTGATTGATGTCGATAATGACGGACTGCCTGATTACTGCGACATATTGGTTGATTCGGATGGCGACGGTTATGATGATGCCATAGATGCATTTCCTAATGATATAACCGAATGGGTAGATTCTGATGGAGACGGAGTAGGCAATAATGCAGATGCTTACCCTGCTGACCCAAATAAAAGTCAAGGAGATCAAAATCAAAACAATGCTGGAAATACGGAACCTGTGAGCGGTGATAGCGAACAAACCGAAGAAAGCGCATCATGGGTTGAACTACTCGAATCGGGTGGATTGAGCCAAGAAATGTTCCTGCCTATTGTTGGGGTGGTAGTTCTGTTACTGTTTATGAAAATAGGATTGTCATCCAGGAAAATCAAGAACCTAAAACAAGAATTGCAAGAATTGTCTGAATCAAAGGCAGCTTGGGAGCGTTTAGATCTAGATGAAGATGGAGAGTTATCTGATCTAGAATTGGAAGCCTACAAATTAATCAGAGACAAAGGAAAGCAGCCTGACACAGCCGTGGAGGCCATGGAATCCACTGAACTGAGAGAAGATGGGTATGCGACGCATCGAACCAACGAATTGTTAGATGATACGACAAGTGATTGGTTGAGGGATGAATTAGGCTGATGCGTAACACTAATGCGACGGGTTCATAGGTATCCGTTGCTAGGTAACCAATGGTTGTGAAGTCATGGTTGACCTCGACGAGGCTCTCGGAATTCTCCAAAATAAAGCGCGAAGGGCAATTATCGAGAGACTAGTGCGTGAACCGCACTATCCTCTCCAATTAGCCAAGCAAATCGGTATTTCGCAACAAGCGGTCATGAAACATCTAGGAATGCTAGAAAAAGTTGGCTTTGTTGTTAAAATGAAAGTTGCTAGTAACAAAGGTGGTCCACCAAAAAACATCTATTCTGTACAACAGGCAATCTCGATTCGTATCGATCTTGGCCCAGATTTATTCCAGTGCACACAGCGGGTTTTACCCGCTGGTGGTCCGCTAAAATTGTCAAACAAACTTAGTGGTGACATGGTGAAAGTAGCAGAAGTCGTTAGTGGGAGAAAGATGATCGGTGTAGGAGAAGGTGCTCACCATTTGTCAACAATTTCTGATGCGATTGAAAAACTCGATAGAGAAAGGGATGCGTTAATCGCCCTGCATCAGCAAATAAAACAGAGGGTCTCTTCAACGGTAGACAACGATTTCGAGTCATATGAACAGCGTCTGATGATTCACAATATTCTAGAATCGCCTGGCTCGAAATTTAATTTCAAAGAGTTCGCTCGTGAGTTGAAACTTGGTGCTGAAGCAAGTGAGAAATTGATGGACGAAGTTCGTGTTAGAATGATCAGGCAGTTCGCTGAAAGAAGCGGCCAATTCATAGCTGCGCCTCAAAGCATCGAGTTGCCATGGTGGGCAGCATTGGGCATTGACCCCACTGCTGAGCAGTGAAGTCAATGCCTTCAGCAACCTCAGCTCTCGTCTTCCAGAACTGAAATCAAACTGCTTTGTTCTGCTAGTCTGTTCTTGACATCTGCTCTGCGACCCTTACCAACCAGGTACAGTACACCGAACAGTGAACATGTTAGAAGTAGAACACCAAATGGTAGTGCCCAATCATTGATTATTTCACCAGCTACATCCATGAATGGAGAGCCGCTAGATAGTTCGCTTCCTACAACCTTCAGGTTGTCTGATTCGCTTACCTCAACAATCGAGTTAGACGGGTCTACTACTACTACTACCTCGTGTGAACCTGCAGACACTGGGTATAGCAGGTACAATTCGATTTCTTGTGCGTCTTCGCTTGCATCAGGAGCAAGTAAAGCGCCTACAGTTTGTCGCATTACAATTGTGTCTTCTGGACATCCGTTCTTTCTGATTTCCTTCAGAACCTCATCGTCTGCTTCGCTGAATTCACACAGAACAACCTCGATGTTGGTCGCGTGAACGTTTCCAGTGTTTTGTAGAACTACACGCACCGGGATTGTCTTGTCAACATCGTTGCTTGTTTCTGAAACTGAGACTTCTGAAATCACCAAGTTTGGCGCACGTAGTCTCAAGGTTACAATGAATTCGTTTGTGTCTAGCAGGTCGCCGGTCCACTCTGGGCTGTCATCGTGATCTCCGTCGTTATCCATATTACCTGCAATGCTGGTAACCTTCAATCCGATATTCCTTGTATCCAACTTAGCACCGGTTGCGATGTGAATTGTTGCAACCATTGTGTGTGTGGTGTATGGGTCCATCTCTGGAAGTCTCCACTCATTGATATCCTCAAGGAAGACACATGTGTCGTCTGGGAATTCTGTTTCTGTAGAAGATGTTCTCAAACACTCGGTTTCGACTACGACGTCACCGACGAAGTCAACCATCTTCCACTCTACCTTCCAGCCATCAGGTCCGCCAAGCGCACCCATTCCTGGAAGTGTGTTCCAAACGAGGTTGCCTGTAGAACCATCCTTGGAAGAGGTGTGGTTGTGAAGTGACGGTGTATCTGGTACGTTTCCAGCGTTTGTAACATTCACTACGAATTCGACTATTCTTCCAGGAGCGCTTGTCTTGACTGCGTTGTCAACAGATGGGTCCATGCTAATTTGCATGTCATAGAATTCATTCACTGTAATCTGTAACATGATTTCGTCTCTTAGTCTTGTTCTGTGTCCTGTTTCATCAGGATAGTCTTCCTCGCTGAATGCTTGAATCACAACTGTGTAGTCTCCTGCAGGAACCTGTGTTGGCACATTGATTGTGATATCAACGGTTTGCGATGTTCCTCTTGTCAACTCAGTGAGAATTGATCTAGGAATATCAATATCCCATAGGACATCGATTTGGCTCTGAGTTTCGTAAACTCTACCAAGTCTCAAGTCGTACCTGTCAGGGCCGTTTCCTGCATTGGTAACGGTTGTAGGAATCAGCCAAGTGTCACCTGGATTCACTTCGAGTTCTGTCATCTCAACTTCTGCATCTAGGTCGAATACGTGGATTACGTTCGTTGACAGAATTACTGAATCTGCTACGCGTGGATACCCTTCCAAGTGTGCTTTCACTGTGACTGCCGGCCCTAACCCTGCATTTGCATTGTATGGGGCGCATACAGCAATTCCTACCGTGTAAGTTGTTCCAACTGGCCACAATCTCGGACTATTCGGGTCAGTCGGATCTCTTGGGCCTGGCGCATTAGAGAAGTCCATGGATACTGTCCAGTGGTCTTGTCTCCATGTGTTTAGGTCGATTTCTTCAGGCTTGGCTTCCGGAGCGCCTGGAGTTGTGAATACCAAGTAGCCTGCTTCGTAATTCTTGATTACGTTGAGGTCGTACTCTGCACATGTACCAGGGAGAATAATCTCACTTGTGTCGTAAATTTCGAAGACGATATTTCCTATTGACCTAATCGATACGTTAACCCACAACTCAAGCACGTCAAAGGTTCCCTTCTCGATAGACTTGACAGGTTCGCCTTCAGACCAACCCTTGACATAAATCACAAACGTTCCAGGGTCTTGACTCGTAGGAACCGTCAATTCCAGATTCTTTGTGACCGATTGTCCGGGGTCGAGAGCGACTTGCAGTGGGAAATTAACTTGCCAGCCGAACGGAAGTATCCATTCGCTTTGTCCTTCCAAACTGTTAGGGTCATAGAAGGCGAATGTATCGTACACGTTACCAGTGTTGGTAATCGTGATTGAGAATATCGCTGTTTGACCTTGCTCGACATCAGCCATACGGTGGCTTGTATCAAGGTCGATGCCGTGTACAACATCCATCAAAGTCAATGTAAGGCGCTCAGAGCGAATCGCTGGGTCCTTCATCGAAATAGCAGACACCGTAATTTCTGCTAGCTGGTCTTCAGCGGCTTGATAGACAGATGGTGCTCTTACACGCAGATACATACGAGCCATCTCACCGCCCTCTAAGAAGATCGGAGTGTCCGGGAAAATTGCCGTATGGTTATTCGAGAAATACAAGTTTGCAGTCCAGTTCTCTGGCATACCAGTTAGATTCAAATTGTAAGTATCTGCAACCAAATCTTTTGGACCGGGAGTTGTATTGTTAATGGTCAGGTTGTAAATCGTCTGTTCTCCAGGTTCGATTACGTGATAGTAAGTCTCACCTTCGTCAAATTCGACGTCCACTTGTCCAGTCAATACGTGTGAATAACAGATTGTCCAAGGTCCACCGTTGGCCTCATCAGAACACTTGTTGGTATCAGACCAAGCGATGTGTGCACCGCTACCAAGGTCGTTAGCGAACGCAGGAGGTTGTCCTAGTGACGGTTTTGACAACTGACTAGGTCCTAGTTTGAATGAAGACCATGAAGTCACTGCTGTAGAATTCCATGGGTCTAGTGCTGTTTCGCCCGGGCCGGTGTCGTCGGTTGCGTTCAGTCTGGTGTAGAGTATTTCTTCTCCGGCGCTTGCGTTACCAAAGTCTAGCCAAGCGATGTGCACGTTATTTTGAGGATCTGTCAGTAACGCCGGATAAGCAGATGTCTGGGTTGAACCCTGTGGCATGTTGCCTGGTCCTTCAACTTCTGAAATTGCCGTGTCATCAATACGCTTGATTGCGTATGTGGAAAGGCCTTCTGGTACACCGTCCCATTCACCAGCGCCTTGTAGACGTAGCTTGGTGTAATAGATCTCGTATGGGACGTTCTTCTCGAAACCATAGTCACGACCGTCCATCCAAGCAATGTGTGTGTTTCCTTGCATGTCAACGCCGATTGATGGGTGGAATGAGAATGCATCATCAATTGTTACACGTGTGTCATTTACGACGACAAGGTGTCCTTCGCTTCCTCTTCCGACATCTTCCTCGTATCCGCTACCGGTTGTGGTGTGCCCTGGGCTTCCTGAAACCCATGTCGGGTCATTATCCATCTTTCCGTATGGGTCCAAAACAGTCATGAAGATTTCACGAGAATTGTTTGTTGAGATGTAAACCATTGCTTCCACAAGAAGTTGCATCTGGCTTGCACCGCCGGTTCCGGATGGGAACTCGTAGGTTTGTCCACCAGCGTCTGTGCCACGGACTGAGTTTCCTGGGCAGTTTCTTGTTGCTGTTGAAACCACACCGTTAGGACACTGTGCTAGGTCCTTCATGTGGGATTCAATGTTACCTGCTCCACCATATGATTGACCGTACAATCCTACTGGAATGACACCTGCACTTACACAGTTGTCGTGGGCTTCGTTGATCGACGTTGTGTCGTCTGCTTGCTGAGATGGGTCGCCATCCTTAGGTCCTTCATCGGATACCGGAAGAACGATCTTCGTTGCATTTGGATTCCATCTGTGGTCAGAGGATGTTGGAGGGTTACCAGGAACGTTTCCGATTGAGTCCTTCCATGAAAGGCAAGCCCAGTTGGAGCCCGGTCCCCAGTCCTCACCGGAGTATCCAGAATAAGTTGCACCATTGTATACAGTTCCTGGTAGAACTCTCAGTCCACCGGAGTCGTCTCCTGGAGTGAGTCCCAATGCGGTGTTTCTTGGTCCTTGACCGCTCTGGTAGTAGGATGCACAGTTCCCAGATTGTGCAACGCTTGGAAGAGTGTTACCAAGACCGTAAATTGTTTCGTAAACAGTCATGTTACCTTCCTGTAGCATAGGCTTGATTCCCTTGAAGAATCCGCCAGAAGCGAAGTTTCCACCGTAAATTACAGTACAAACGTCAGCCCACTCTGAATACATAGAACCGGATGTATCTACAATGAATACAAGTTCTACCTTGCCACCGCGAGTGTCGTCCCATGCGATTTGAACGTAGTCATTTGCATCCACAACAATGTCTGGGTGTCCCTTGTGACCGATAATTGGGGTCAGAAGTGTGTCGTCGAATAGAACAATAGCGTTCTGTACACTGTAATCAGGTTGTAACATTTTGTAGTAAATTTGTGGTTGCTGGAAGAACATGTCAAGAGAGTCGTAATGGTCTTGCCACACTATGTGTACGTTTCCTTTAGAGTCTACATCAATTGCAGGCCAGTCACGGTTGTTGATGTGTTGAGCGACGATGAAGTCGTCAATTGCTGTTAGAGTGCCGTCATCAGAGACTGAACCGTCCATTGCTGTATTGAATGGGTGCAATGCGGTGTACATGATTTTGTGCTGACCTGCATGGTCTGCCCAGACGATGTGAACTTTGTCGTTCTCATCAATCACCATGTCCGGATGGAAAATCTTGTGTAATCCGGAACCGGTGACCTGTGTCGCATCGATTAGAGTCTCCCCGCGCGGAGAAACCATCGAATAATACAGGTGTTGATTGGAACGACTCCACACGACGTGAACGTTACCTTGTGAGTCTGATGCTACTGCTGCCATGCGATCGGAAGAGCTTCCTCCATCGACCACTTGTATTGCTTCTGTAATTACTACTTGTGTTGCTGCTGCAGGTGCTGCCATCATAATTCCTGACAGTGTTGAAAGCACCATTATTGCTGCAAGGCTGATTGACTTGATTTTTCCTCCCATACGGATTCCTCTCTAACGACAATTTATGGTTACACTACTGGTACTTAACCGCGCCCCTCTCGGGTCATAATGAAGCGGTTTGCAAATCGGTGGATTCAAAGCCACTCGGTTGGGTCGAAGTCGTCGCCAAATGACATTGACTCATCAGTGTGAATTTCTGTGGCTGGTTGAGGTGCTGAAGGCCTTCCTACCCTTTGTTTAGAGTCTTTCTTATTCTTCCAATCGTCGACGGGACCGGGTTTACCTGAACCAAGGCCAAATGTGTATTTTATTTCGTGAATTACTCCTAGTTTAGCCAACCAAAGACTTCGTAAATTTTGCATCATTTCATTCTTCGTTAGACCGTCAAACCACAAAGGTTCACTTACGTTGAATGCTTGAAGTGGGCCTGGTCTCTCTTTTCCAACATGGCCCAGGTGGATGCCCCAATCAACACCGGAAGCTATCAATTGCATCCTACACTCATGCATCCAAGTTTTCCATTCTTCTTCGTCTGTCTTCATCAGATCTTTCATAGCCTGTTGCTGGCCCTCATCGACTCTAGTCATCGAAGAAATGGCAAGTAAGTCCCTACCCTTTGGTATTACAACAGCAAACATGTGGCCGTTTTTACCCTGGGGATACTTGACAAGAAGGTGCATCTGTGCCCTGTGGTCTTCTTGCTCACGAACTTCTATCCTCTCGCTGGCTAGCCATGAGCGGACAAGTCTCTCTGCATCCTCGGGCGACATATCCAACCCGAAACGGTCAACTAACTTGAACCGTTCAGTTCAGTAAGTCACGTAATTTTGCTATATCTCCTCTAACCAAAGGGTTGGTTTTTGAGCGGCTCCTCCACCTTTTGAAATCGGCAACTGAGTCCCATCCGGATGCAAAACAAGTGGCTGAAAGCCAGAATGAAAATATCATCATACACCAAACTGCGACGAATGAAATTGATTGCTGCCATAACTCTCCGCCGAACATCGACATCAGGTCAATACCTAATTCGGCGTCAATATCTGAATTGAAAACAGCCGTAATTACGGTCAAGATGGTTGCAAGAATAGGCCACCATAACATAGAGCCGAACATTCCAAAGAGCATATGATAGGATGTTCTTGCATCGAGTCCTTCATCGGTTTTGTCTCCTAGAATTCTACCAAGTGCAATTTGCCAGCCCATTGAAAGAATCAGTATTGGTAGCAAAGCCAAGAACGGTATCAACTTGAGTAAATTTACTATCGTTCCAGGCACTGAAACGCCCTTCAGCCCATTACAGCTAGAATTTATGTCCCTACCATCAAGACCTGCTTCGTCTAGTTTGTCGCCGACCCTAGTTGCTATATCCTGTACCTCTTGAGATTCTGGTTGACTCTTCATTCTCCTAACTTCGAGTACCTCCTCTTTCCAAGTCAACTCTGGCTTGTTTTGCATCTTCCTCTTGACATGAGCGATTACTCCGTCTCTATGGACTTCGCTGAACGTATCTCGGTTAGGGGTCATGGGCGCCAATTTTTCTTGAAGTTGGTCTCTGAGGCTCGTAACTAAGTCTGCTGGGGGTTCCATCCAATCTCCAGAGCCTACTTTGTCAATCAATTCCTGAGGGAGTTCATCATGTGGCAGTTCTATCGGTTCACCATATTCTATCCAAGCGTCGGTTCTAAACAGGTGTCTTGTTCTGAAATGCAATCCTATTGGAATCAGTACTGGCGCCGTCCTTCCATTCGCTTTGGCGTGTGCTGCTGCAGCGAGTACAGTCCTGAATGGGCCCGTTTTCAATCGGATCAGATGGCTTTCAGAATGGCTTGTACCTTCTGGGAACAGCGCACAGCCGAATCCGTGTGAAATACCAGTTGCAAGATTCAGTAGTGAGCGGCCATTGAGATAGTTAGCCTCTTCTTCAGAGCAGCCGCCTCTAAGCAATTCGGCCTTCCTTACAACTGGTTGAACCGCGAATTTCCTCGCCCAGAAACCAAGGATTGGTCGAGTGACGAGATCATGGCGGCCTCCAACAACGAACTTCTTAGGATGGCTGAGGAAAATTGTGACCGGGTCAACCAATCCATTTGTGTGCCACGCAGAACACATGCTTCCTCTATCGGTTGGAATCTTCTCGGTTCCTGTAACTTCAAATGTTCTAAACTGTGAATATATTGTTCGTCTGAGCATGAAGTAGCCTAACTCCATGAAAAATGGAGATCCTGGGTAATCTTTGTCAAAACTCGGGAGAGGAGCATTTACCAATTTATCGTACTTCATTTTCGATGCTGATGCAGACAATTCTGGCAGTAGGTCTCCATGATGGTCTCTTGCACCATCAGATCCCTTCTTCATTGACTAGCCTCCTTGATTTTGTTACACAACTCATTCAGTGCCGGAAAATCTGGCGGATTAGGTGGCTTTGCATTTGGGAACATCCATGGCAGTGCGCCTCCACCGTCCCCAGCCAATCTAGGAATTACGTGAACGTGAACATGGGGTATTTCTTGGCCAGCTAGCGGCCCGTCATGTACTGTAACCGTGAAATCGGTTGTGTCAAAATAAGCAGACAAGGTCTGTTGTGTTTCTTTCACTCCCGAGAATAGTAAGCTCAATTCTTGTTGAGATAAATCGGCTAACCTCTGACTTGGATTTTCTAAAACGACGAGTGTGTGTCCTTGTGAGCGGGGAAAGACATCAAGGAAAGAGCCCCATCCTTCACCTCTACAGATGAAGTTTCCAGGAATTTCTCCGGAGAGAATTTTCTCGAAAAGCGTTGGCTCTGCCATAGTGTCTCTAGACACACTCCCCTCAAAGTTTTGAGGGTGGTTTCATCACTCGCCAGGTGCAAGTGTCCAAGTTCCTGAGCCGCCCTTTCTAATCGCAAGAGTGGATAAGTTTCCTTCTGAGTCGACTAGTGTATGATGAAGTTGCTCAGCATCTTCCTCTTCGAAATCTGAACGCTGATGTGTACCTCTACTCTCGGTACGAGACATTGCGCTTCTTGTGCTGGCTATTGCAAGTCTAATTCCTGCCTTCAGACGCAGAGATTCGAGTAGATTTGTGTTGTACAATCGTCCAGAATCATCCAAGTGTACCTTTCCTGCTGATTCTGAAAGTGCTTCAAGAGATTCTAGTGCGGATTGCAAGCCTGCTGCGTCCTTTGTGTATCCCATGCTTGATTGCATAATGTCAGATAGTTTTGCATACAGTGGGCCAACTCTCTGAACCGGTCCTTCTTCTGCACCAGCCATATCGAAATCTAAGTCTGCCTCTACTGCACCGAGAGCGCCTTCGAGTGCTGCTCTTCCTGTGTGTGAAGTTTTCTTTGCGTACTCCGCTGCATGTTCTCCTGCAGCTGCGCCACCAGCAACAGCATCCAATAGCCTATTTCCTGAAATTAATCCTGCGCCATGCAATCCAGAACATGCTGAGTCGCCAGCAGCGTACAAGCCAGTGAACCAACGAGACCAGCGGCCGGTAACTGCTCTACCATGTTCGTCGGTTGCAATTCCGCCAATTGTTGTTGCAACTCTTGGATGGACCGATACTGTTTGTTTCTTCATGTCGATCCCCAATCTTTGACTAACCAACTCGAAGGTTTGAGCCCACCAAACAGAGGATTCGCCCATGTTCCTTGCATCCAGTACCACGTCTCCGTTTGAGCCAATTGCATTAGCTAACTTGGTTGAGTCTGCTGTCAAGTCTACGTCCAGAGGAGTTCCGTTTGAGTGGTGAAGAGTTGCACCATCTGCTAGCATGCCAATTGGGAGTACTACGTTTGTACCGCTAATTGCCAGAGGCGCCCATGCTACAAATTCCAAGTCCCTAACAGCTAATCCGGCTTTCATTGCTAGGTCAAGACCTAGGCCAACCTTAGTGCCTGTCCAGACTCCCTCGTAGCCTCCATCTGCAATGATTAGACACTTTGTCTGGAGTGAGTTTAGGGAGCCTGTTGTGAGGTCTAGAGCGACTAGGCCGTTGATTTGTTGATTTGTATGAACCAATTCAAGTGGGATTTGGTCGCCTCTTCTGACAACGCCGTGCTTCATGCACTGCTCTTCGAGAACCTGTTGTGTTTCTCTAATCATTGAGTCCCCAGCTCCTGCTAGCCTTGGAAGTGAGTGTCCTGATGCTTTTCTGACCAAAGGAATTCCATCTGCATCTCTGCGGAAGATAACTCCCCATCGCTCTAGCAAGTCGACTTGACGAGTTGCTTGAGAGACTCTCATCGAAACGATATCTTGGTCGCAAAGATATGCGCCTGCGCGAATTGTATCGTCTCTGTGGGATTTTATCGTGCTCTCTTTCAGAGGCGCAGCTATACCGTCGATAGCCGAGTCATTTCCGACACCTAGGCTGTCAGAGGACATCATTAGGGTTGAGGCCCCTCCCTTTGCCGCAGCTGCTGCCGCTCTAAGTGCGGCAGGTCCGTCTCCGATTACGATGATGTCCCATGCTTCCACGTACTCCACCTCCGGTAATTTCACCGAAGTGTGGCCATGTCATAAGCAACGCGCTTAGAATTTCAAGATGTTGAGGTTGCTTTTTCTGAAAATGGTAACTCAGATTCACCCCTTTTTCGCGCCTGTAACATACGCTTTAGGCGCTGCTTCGTATGTGTGCTTTCGCCAACCAGTACCTCGGTTTTGATGATTCGCGAATCGATTACATTCTCATCATCATCACGCAAAATTACCTGTACGTTACGTCTGCCCTTGACATTTTCATTCCAAGCGACTCCAATCCACAAAACAATGCCTCTCTCTAGATATTTTGGCATCCAATCAAGAGCGTCTTCAACCAGCGGGTCTGTGATACTAACCGGGCCTGCTGGAGCAGGGCAAGAGACCAATTCGAATCTGTGAACTTGAGATTCTGGAATCCCACCCGGAACAATAACTTCGACTTTCAAGTGCCTATCTTCCTTGGTCTGATTATTGAGGGCGATGAAAAGGTCGCCATTACGAGTACTGCAATTATCAGCCATTGCAATGTCCATTCTCCAATGGCTTTTCGTGATAGAACTTGCACCGGACAGTAGATCGTTCTGTAATCTATCAAGTAAATCGAATACTTCGATTTGCCAAGCTCTAGCATGCTGAATCAATCTCTGTAATTTTACCCAATTGAATGGTGCATTTTCATCAAACAATAGGTTGTCAAGTTCCATTGGTTTGATGAATTCTTTCAATTCACTCATCGTCTCTTCATCGTTTAGATTACCTTGATTATTGAGGTGTAAGAGGTAGAGTAGTCTTTCTCTCGCTTGTTTGTTATCAACACCAGGAAGTAAAAATTCTGGAAGTTCGCTTTCCCAAATATTCCACAGAAGTGAATGGTCTGGATCGAGGTGAGCATAAACGAGGTCGCCCAAAATCGTGTCCAATTTTGTTGGGTGGTGAGTAGGTGAGTGCATTACCAAATACGGCAATTCATCACCTAATTTCTTCATTGAATCAGATGTAAATATTGCATGGAAAGATAGGGCTAAACTACTAGTCAATGTAACTAGTAAAACCAGATTGTAAGCCAACCCATTTGGCTCTAATCCAGCTGCTACTATGAGTAAAAATATGGAGATAAATGCTAGAATTGTTGCTGTTGCGTTATGGAGGCGGATATCATTCAATCCTGCTTTGATCCTATCCATGCCTGGTTCAGCAGTCATGTCTCTCTTCACGCCTTCAATAATGGCTTCTTGTTTCCATAGTGATGAGCGCAGGGTGAGCGCTGTCATCGCCTTTTCAGCAGCAAAAAATCCAGGGCCGATTGAAACGATTAGAAGAGGGATCCAAAGCAGTATCATCAGAGTTGGCCTAGCAAGCGGATGGAAAGGTGCAACCACACCGCCAAGTGCTGTAATTGCCATCAGTAGTCCAACCACCTTTCTAGTAATCAGAAGGCTAGGGTGGCAAGCAAACCTACCGAATTTTACTCGGTTTTTTTCTGACGA
>JAYYDR010000020.1:0-6344 GCA_036160735.1 Thermoplasmatota archaeon | reverse complement strand
TCTAGCGATTATTGGGCACGCTGCTTGGAATGGTAGCAGTTGGTTTGTGTCTTGGTTATTCATGGAACATGATCTAGTTGTGCAAGTCATCGCAAGTCTTACTTGGATTGTCGTTATGATTGTAACTTTATGGATAATCGGAAGGGAAATCTTAGCCGCAGTCATGCATCTTCCGTCATGATTTCAAAGGCTTGAAAACCTTTTTTTTGAAACAAAAATAGGCGCAAGGTATAGACGTAGATTCTCGTCGGACGAGAAGGGGAGAGACATGGTTGACATCATGGAACCTGGCCTAACTCAGGGTAATCTGCTGGTTACCATAGGCGTAGTTGGCGTCTTAATCCTCATTTCTGAAAAGTACAGAGTACTAGACAGAACCGGTGTTTACGCTGCAGCCGCATTAGGACTAACGGTAGGCGCTCTGGGCCATTGGACCTGGTTGATGATTCTACTGGGATTCTTGGGGACCGCACATAAAGCAACAAAGTGGAGATTCGACGAGAAAACCGAAAAAGGACTCTCAGAATCAAGTGACGGACATCGAAGTTGGGGCAATGTTGTAGCAAATGGAGGCCTGCCTGGACTGGTTGCCATAATCGCATTTTTGTTGGATGACCATGAAAATGGATTGTGGCTATTCTCAGCTGCTGTATCTGTTGCAGCAGCAGACACCTTCGCATCTGAAATTGGCTGCTTAGATGATAGAGTTCGAATGATTACAACGATGAAAAAGTGTGAACCCGGACTAAATGGTGGATTTTCTCCAAATGGTCAAATCGCCGCATTTGCGGGATCCAGCATCATTGCGGTTCTTGCATTTGCTTCTGAACAAGACCTCACCCTTGCGGTAATTATTGCAGTTATTGGGTGGCTCGGTTGTCAAGTTGATAGCCTACTAGGAGCAGTTTTGGAAAACCGTGGATTAATGACCAAAGGAAGCGTAAACGCCGCAGCGATAACCTTTGGGATAATCGCAATGTGGTGGTACTTAGGATTCCCACATCTATGATGTGGTTTCATCAACTCATAGCGCTTGGGTGGGATTATGCAGAGAAGGTGGATGGCTATTTTTGCCCTTCTTTGTATATGCATTCCTGCACTTACTCCTGTAATTACAAACGCATCCGGAGAAGACGAGATTTACGAGCCAGGTTATGTGCGCTGGGAAGGGAATCAATTTCACCGAATCTACCTAAGTGGTGCAGAAAACGAGGTCAACTTGACCAGAGATTACCAGGGTTCAGCAATGGGTAGTACACAACTGCAAGCAGGACAGAGTGTTTCTATTGGCCCACTCTCAATGCCGCCACTTGAAATGGGATTCAGTGGTTCTTTTGAGATTTCAACATTCATCGCAGCATACGTTCAAGCAGGTACTGGTTTCCCGCTTGCTCAATGCAGAACACAGTTCCCCGTTACAATCGAAACTCAAGTTCAGATTGGAAATTACAGTTACTTCGGCAGCGTGACAGAAAACGTATACAGGTCAGCTGGTGAGGCACATAATTTGTCGACTCAAGTAGAAATTGCGAACATCAGTGCAATGCCGAATGATATCATCTCTTATTCCATGACTGCAACGACTTCTTGCCCATATAGCATCAACTTGGAATGGGGTGGTAGCGGAGAATATGCAGGTGGAATTGTAATCGTTGGCGATCTGTTCTCTCCTCTTGTAGAGGTAACCGTAGATGATGCTAGACTAGCTCATATCCAACTTGTTGCAACCCTACCTTGGGGATTCGACGATCTTGACAAAGATTTCACAGGATTGAACATTTTCGGGCCGGTTGAACCCGATGAGGAGAGAGTTTTCGACGATGATTTGAGGGTTGAAGCATTTACTGCCACCAGCGAAAAATACTCCAGGGATGATGACCTTGGAAGGCCTTCAACGGTTTGGACTGGAACAAATCCACTACCTGCGGGAGATAATGTACTCATTGTGTGCTTGAAGACTGTTGATACTGGAATTTACGGAACTGCGGGAAACAATTGCGACCATGAGGGAATTATTCGATTCAACGTTGAATCCGATGAAGAACCGTTAGCAAGCGCATTCTTGTGGCTATCAATCTCTGGTTTTGTTGCAGTGATTGCATATTTGATTTCACAACTCAGGCAAGGTCTACTCTTGCCCCCACCTCTGATGGCTGCTTTGATTGTAATGGCCATCTTGATGATACCGCTAGCCAGCACAATTCCAGACCTCGGCGGGGAATCAATGGTCGCAGATGATGCTCGCTCACCATCCTTCATACTGCACCAAAACGGCAACGGCTCCGTATCACTAGATGAATTGATGGAAGGTAAATCTGCAGTTGTCATCGGGATTACTTTGCCTGCTTCATCGAACGCAGTTGACCAAAGTAAACAGTTACAGAATGTTGCTGAAAGGCTTGGTGACGAGGTTAGTATTGTACAGGTAGTTACTGGAGAAAATGTTCGGATGGATGATTTAGACATAATTGCGGACATAACTAATGCTACTTGGCCAATACTCATTGACGATAGTGAGAGTCGATTTGCACAGAGAATGCCCCACGGTGTCTCAGATTCGATAGTAATCATCGATTCGTCTGGACATGTCGCTTATTCTGCTCCGAGAACAGCTGGTTCAGAAGACATAATCGATGCAGTAGAAAACATCGGTTACGGAGGCCAACAATCTACCTTCGCAACGCTTAGCTTATTGTGGGGCCCTGGTCTTGCAATGCTGCTTGTAGCCCTACCTCGGAAGAAGTATGAAGTTCCCGAAGAGCCACTAATACCAGGCTCACTTTGGGGTAGTGTCGCTCTTGCTGGAGGAGTTGGATTCTTGATGGTAAACATTGGACCGCTCATCATGTCATTCTTCCCAGGTGATAACGATATGAGAACCTGGCTGGACCTTGCATTGCTTACTTGGTTCTTCACTGCAGCAGTAAGAGCTTCAATGGTTGGAACACCTAAAGAAATCGAATTCGTTGCAAACAAACTGTATGGTTTCTACTCTGAGTCTTTTAGAAATTGGAGAGAAGTAGAAGATGTCGAAAGGGACCTTCTAATCGGATTTTGGATGGGGTGGTTCATCTGGTTAGCATTCCCTGCTACACTGACACAGGGCGTCACAGCCACTACAATGACAGGTGGAATGGGATACGCACTAGGTCCACTACTTCTGGTTCTGCACGTGCTGACTGCAGGCGTTCTAACCCTCTTAATCAGGTTCATCGCATCATGGGGAGGACCTATCTCAAGAGCATTCGGTTCATTTGGATCTCAGCCATTTTCTCAAGCATTGGGTTGGGCATTGATTCCAATCTCACTTTGGTGCCTTGTAAATGGCGTGTTTTATGCAAGTGACATTGGGGTTCTGAGTGTTTTCAATGGTTAGAAAGATTAGCAGGGAGCACGTTCCTTTTCCGATGCCGGATAGACCTCATGCGCTATCTCAAGAATGGAGAAATCTCACCTTCATGCACTGGGAGGTTGAGCCAAGCAAACTAGAACCTTTCATCCCTGATGGTCTTGAAATTGACCTTTTTGAAGGTAAGGCATACGTTGGTACTATTCCATTTCAAATGAGAAATGTCAGGCCGAGGTTTCTCCCTGCAGTGCCCGGAATTTCGACATTTCCTGAATTCAATATTCGCACTTACGTAAAGAAAAATGGCATACCAGGAGTGTTATTTCTCACCCTAGACGCTCAAAGTAAGATTACATGTTGGCATGCACCTAAAGCATACGGATTGCCTTACAGGTATGCAAAGTGCAGGTTGAAGAAAACTGATAATTCATTCCAGTGGTACTCGAAAAGAGTTAGTGATGGAGTTACTCTGGAAGGCGAATGTAGTCACGTTGGAGAGAAAATGCTGGCTGAGGCAAATACTCTCGAGTATTTCCTTTTCGAGCGCTATTCACTCTACACTGAACACAATGGAAAATTGCACATGGCATACACTCTTCACGAACCATGGGTATTCCAAGAAGCTGAAGTTTCGCTCAAGGATAATTCATTGACAGAATTTTACAACTTAGGCATAGATGTGATGAATCCACAATATGTACACTCATCTGCAGGGGTTTACGTTCTAACTTGGTCAATCGAGGAGGTCGACGTATGAGCGATAGAGATTTCTTGCTTCTTGATGGTGATTGTGGATTATGCCACAGGCTTGCCACATTCATGGACAAAAGACTAGCAAGAGGACAAGATATCGGGTATCGCCCGATTTTATCCAAAGAAGGGCAGAAAATGATTGCAACTCTTCCAAAAAAGCAGCAGGATGCGGACTCTGTTTACCTGATAAGAAATGGAAAATCATACATTCGCTCAGCAGCAGGAATCCGTTGTTTACTTTACATGAAATGGTATTACAAAATGTGGTTCCCGATTTTCTGGATTATCCCTCTGCCCATCCGCGACATTGGTTACAGGATTATCGCAAAATACCGTCACAAGTTCTTCAAACGACCCACAGAGTGCCTTTTCAGAATCGACTAAGATTTCCTATTCAGCGAAGGATTGACTATCTTTGAAGTGATTCGACCGATTTATGGAAGCAAGAAAAGCAGCAATAGCAAACCGTCCAAAAATATGGTCAATAAGCAGACGTAGTCTGATGAACGAATGCCCAAGAGCTTGGGTTCTGAAGTATGGTTTTGCTAAAAGGCAAGGTGGTTTCAATCAGCATTTGAGGAACATCTCCGATTGGTCATCGCCTTGGAGATTGATGCAAAGAGCCTTGCGTGGAGTAATCATAGACAGGCTCACCGCTTTCAAGGAAGGATATTCTTGGATTGAAAGAGACCTAGCAGGTAAGATACGGAATAGAATAATCGGAGGTATGTTTAGGCAAAAATCAGTGATTGAAGTAATTGAAACTAGAATCGGTGGAATAAGTGACTTGAGGTCACAACTAGATCCGAAACAGGTGGATAGATTAGTGGAAATTGCCTGTCACAGGTTTCATGCTGTAATGCAATCAAAACCAATTTACGATATACTAAGTGGGAAAATTACTCAATGGTACCTTTTCTCGAGATTGCAGAAGACAAAACTTGGAAACTACAAATTACACATTTCACCAGACCTCGTTTGGTATTCTGGCAAGACTTGTCACTTGCTGAGATTTACTGTTCAAGGTTTATCCAGTCCTGGTGATGACAAGCATCTCGAAAATGTGGCAATGGTCGAGTGGGCAATGCAAGAAAAGGGTCTACCTGCGAACCCAGAGCGTTACATTATTGAGAATTTATACTGGAACAATGGAAGATGGAAACTTTGGAGAGAAAGGTGTACAGAAAGAGATTTAGAAGACTCAAAGCATATGATTAATTCAGACATGAAGGCAATGATTGAACTACATTACAGGCTTGGTTTAACCTGTGATTTATCACAGATTCCTCTTGCAAAAAGCAAGCGAACTTGCCGGAATTGCGGCCATAGAGACACATGCCCTGGTGGGGAAGACTTGCACAGAGCAAAATTAGAACAATCTGCTCTTGAAATGGCTAAGGCTTCTAAAAAAAGAAAATGAAATGCCTACCCTAGGATCATGAATGGAAGCATAAGCAAAAGGAGGATGCTGGCAAAGACAAGCTCTGCTACCGAATATAGCAATAACTCTACCAAAAATGGCTGCTTTTTCCTGTGTCGATTTTTTTGTTCTGACCCTGTTCGATTTACTTCAGTGACTTCATTGGATTTATCTCTAGCATCAATTTCAGCAATGGCTTTGGCTCGAGCTATTTTACCAGAGATTATTTTCCCTATTGCCCTGTGTTGTCTACAAAAATCATTGTAGCCCCTCCTCGGTCTTGTACAATCTTCAAACTTGCAAAGATGTGGCGCTTTCACTTGTGACTGATTTAGTTCAATGAATATACTCGGTGGGGTGTGTTCCTCCACGACTTCACCTCCAATTCCCATGTCTATACATCTACTGTTGAACATATAATAGTTAACCCGGCGAAAACCATACTAATTTTGAGGACGGATTTAACTGTACCACCGTTGACCTTCAAAACTTTCAACTAAGCCCTGTATTGGCATAATCACAGTGATGTAAAGTAAAAAGAAAATTATTATGATATAGAAAATAATCCTCATCATTTCATCAAATAATAACGACCCCGAGGGTAATTTCTGGATGCGCAGTGCTTCTTCGTACATCGACATGCTTGGGTCGACACTGTTCGCTCTTTCTCTAGCAATTTTCCCTTCAATAATCCTGCCTAATGCCTTGTGCTCTCGACAATAATTGCTCTTTCCCCTTTTACCTCTTTGACAACCATCGAGAATGCAAACATGTGCCTCTTTTTTCTCACTTTGAACCACATCAATCGAGATACTGTCAGGT
>JAYYDR010000019.1:0-12845 GCA_036160735.1 Thermoplasmatota archaeon | reverse complement strand
GCTTCTTCAGATGCCATCTGTGCTTCCAAAGCTTCAGATTCCTTTTGTGCCTCGATTTCTGCTTGACGCTCTTCTTCTGCTTCCTGCAGTTCTGCCTGACGCTCTGCTTCTCTTTCAGCAGCAAGACGTGCCTCTTCCTCTTGCCTTTCCATCTCTCTTTCAGCAGCAAGACGGCGAGCCTCTTCCAATTCTGCTTCTCTAGCAGCTTCGTATTCTGCCTTCTTCCTTGCTTCTTCGGCTTCCATTTCCGCAATTTTTGCTTGCTCCTCAGCCATCAATTTTGCAGCGGCTTCCTCAGCGAGTTGCTTACGAACTTCTTCCTCTGCTAGAGCAATCGCTCGCTCGTCTCTTCTCTTCGCGCTCAAGTGGCGCTCAATCTCTGAGAGTTTGCGGTCGAATTCGTTGTGAGCTTTGGAGAAATCCGGGGCACCACGACGGGTTAGGTCTTGCCTGTGGATTGTCATGGTTCGGGAAGACCTGTCATCTTCACGAACCAACATGAACCAAATTCCGAATAGAAAAGCACCCCCGAGGATACCAATCATTACCCATGAAATTAGGTCCATTAAACGGTGCTAACACAAACTAAGTCTTATTTCCATCGCCTATAAAACTGAGAAAAATCTACTCAAATTACTGTGAAAAATCCTTGACCTTATCCACTAAATCCATCTTTTTTATTCTCCACATACCGATTGGAGTAAGCGCGACGGAAATCGCAACAATGATTCCTACAATGGTGAAAGTTGCAGCAAATTGTGGCTCAATCGTGAAGTAAAACGCCCACTGTACTTGAGATCCGATGAGTAGTACTGTTCCGAAGTATGCGAATATCGCACCTAGTATCCCACCGATTAGTCCAATTCCTAGATGCTCCCAAAACATCATTTTCCCAAGTTTACTCATTGGGGCACCTAGAACCCTTAGAGTTGCTAGTTCAGTGTCCCTCTCTGCTAAATTCATTAGCAGCGTATTGAATAGAACCGCTATTGCGATAACAATTCCCAAGAATTGTATCGACTGAACGAATTGCTGCTGTTGTTCTAGAAGTGTTTCGAAGGTCTTTATTGCGTCTTCTTTCAAACTATAGCCAATAGTGATGTCTGATAGACCGTCTAGTGATGTGCCATCTGGAATTTGGATTAAGATTGAGGTTGATTGGACTCCAGTCAAATCAGACAACTCAGCCCTGTGGAAATACATTGTTCGTGAAATCTCTCCCTTTGTAATTCCAGATATTTCAACGGTTTGAGCGGTATTTCCAATCATAATTGTGACCTCATCCCCTGTATCCCAATTCAAGAATTCAGAGGTTCCCTCATCGATTAGGACCTGAATTGGATTGCTGCCGGCAGCCGGCATACTGCCATCGAGTATCTCTACTGAAATCATTGACGACTTCTCATCAACTGTCGAGAAACTATCCAGCCCGTAGGAAAGCAATTCCCGGCTATCATCTTCTAGGCCTATTGGGAAATTAATCATCAACTCATAAGTTCCAGAATTCTGTTCAACCCAATCGATTACCGAGGCCTCACCATCTATTGGAGCAGATGCCTGAATGTCCCAAGACTGCTTTTCTTCAATTCCACCAAGGAGGCTATCTTCCATCGAACTCATCATGAAGAGCATCGCACCGAACAATAGCATTGAAATCCCAACTGCGAAGAAAGTAAAACTGACTCTGACAGGTTTTCTCAAACTTGAACGTATTGAGAGACCGACTGTTGCTGGCAATTTTGAGGTCAATCTCTGCATCCTTCTTGAAGAAACTTTGACTTCATGCTGGCCTCTGAATACCTTTAGTGGTTGAAGCCTTGATGCCTGCCAAGCTGGCCTTAAACCGGCAAAGAGAACGATTAACATCGCAATAGAAACTATCTGGAACACAAGCGAGAAATCTGTATCGAGCCTAATTGGTAATCCAATCATCATTTCATAGAAAGAAAGCATTCCCGGTGCTCCTAGATATATTCCTAGCAGAGTGCCAATTAGGCTTCCAATTGCGCCAATAACTAACGGCGCAATCACATAACCTGGCATGATTGATTTCTTTGGAACACCCAATGTTCGTAATACTGCAATTTCCTTTGCTTGCGATTGTATGAGCCTTTGCAAACTCAAGAATATCGTGATACCAGCAATTGCTGCAATCATACCGGTAACATATGGATACATGTTGGCAGCACCCTCAGCATCAGCACGTAGGATTTCAACTGAGAATACACCAGACCTATCATAGACACTGACAGGAGAGTCGTCGATATCCGACATGAGTTCTGATAGATCCTTGACAAGTTTAGTCATCTCAGGATTTTCGTCGACATCACTTGTAGACTGCAAGTCATAATCCGGTGTCCCCGCAACGTCGATTAGAATGAGGTTTGATGAACCTACACTAAGATTTGCGAGTTTTTCTAGTCCCGAATCTGTCATGTACCCGGTTGCAAATGTGCCATCGTCTGCTGGAAGTGTTGAGCCTTCGGTTGCGAAGTAAAGATGCATAGGATGGAAGCCTATTCCTACAACTTCGTAAGTGAATTTACCATAACCTGCGCTAATATCAATCTCATCACCGACATCGATGTCTAAATCAACTGCAATGTGGCTGTCAAGGACAATCTCATCGCTCGTTTCAGCAATTCTTCCTGAAGATAAATCACTGTAAGTTGGCATCCAAACTTTGTCGACTATACCCTCGTCAATACCGTGCCAAACTGCCGGAATTACTTTCTCTACACCCTCGGAGTCAGTGGTTAACATCATTCC
Source organism: Thermoplasmatota archaeon (assembly GCA_036160735.1). Taxonomy (GTDB): domain Archaea; phylum Thermoplasmatota; class Poseidoniia; order Poseidoniales; family Poseidoniaceae; genus MGIIa-K1. The sequence continues at coordinate 10,076 of JAYYDR010000019.1, read as the reverse complement.
ATCAATTACCAGCCTTGCCTCACAAGTCTCCAAAGAATAATCGGTTTCTGGCCACTGGGAATCTATCGAATTACAAATCGATTCAGAGGTTGAATCATCCCAAACCCCTGTCGGATTGTTTATCCACACATCGGCGAGATTTACTCCATCTTTCCCGTCGTATATCTCATCATAAAGGGTGGTTGCTGCATTTGCATATGAACCGAATGAAATTCCTGCAAAAACACCAACAGCGACCATGAAAACTACTGCTGAGAGACGCAATTTAGTACGCCATAGACTCCTTGCGAGTCTTTTTGTTAGTAGCATTGACATTTGGCCACCTCAATTGTCCAACTTTTCATCCGAGATTATTTTTCCACTGTCCAATCTGATTACACGGGTTGCGTAATTGGTCAGTTTTTCATCGTGAGTTACCATGATTGTAGTGATATTTTCTGCTTTGCAGGCTTTTACTAATACTTCCATAACCATGTCTGATGTTTTTGAGTCTAAATTACCGGTCAACTCATCTCCAAGTAGGAGTTTGGGGCTCTTTGCCAAACTTCTGGCAATAGCGACTCTTTGTTGCTGCCCACCGCTAATTTCAGCAGGGAATCTATCGATTTCTTTCTCTAGTCCAACCAGTTTCAGTAATTCCAAGGCTCTATCCTTATTCTTCTCACCAGATAGTTCTTGGATTAGAAGAATATTCTCGAGGACCGTCAAATCTTGAAGTAAGTTGAAAAATTGGAATACATAACCAATGTTCTCCCTTCTGAATGTAGTCATCTCTTCTGAATTCTCCCTAGGTACATCCTTTCCATCAAAGGAATAGCTTCCTGAAGTAGGGCTATCTAGGGCTGCAACACAATTCAGTAGTGTGGTTTTGCCAGAGCCTGATGGTCCTAGCAAAACTATTCTCTCACCTTCCTCAATATCGATATTTATCCCATCAAGGGCTTTAACAACGCCTGATGCCATTTCGTAGTGTCTCTTTAGGTCTCCAATCTCCATCAGTGGCATATTGAACAGTACCTGCTGAGAAATTGAGTACATAGGTTCTTTCATTATAGGCCCACACTTGATATAATGCGCTACTAAAGGATGCCATGTGCGAGAAGTTCAATTGAAGTGGAGTCCGGAAACCATAGATTTTTCAGATATTGGACTTATCACCAAGGTGGCAAGAAAATTCGAGGTTGTTGCGCATCTTGAGGTCACTAAAACCGGTGTCAGACAACTTGTCAGCATCGCATTCCATGAAGAAATGGGACCAAGCGATCTCGGAGACATTGATTACTTGGATGTGGAAGGACCATTAAACCCGTATCCTATTCCAGAAGTTGGCGGAGAAGGTTACATTGTGGTGTGGAATAGGCACCCACTCTCTGTTGCTGCAATCAATTTCGATAGTTTACACGTGATTCCACCATATGTAATCGGTGAAGAAGGTGTTCAAATTACAATCCGTGGACTACCTGAAGGTGTTAGCGGTTTCCTCAAAGCTGCAAGAGCAATGCTACCGCCAGACAACGTAAATGTCGTCGACATCAGTGAAATCGAGGACACAATTACTCAAATTCTCACACCAAAGCAGCTCGAAGTTGCAGTTTTTGCTGTACAAGCAGGATTTTATGAAAATCCAAGAAAAATAAGCAAAAAAGAACTTTCAGAGTTAACCGAAATTCCTCGGTCAACTCTACAGGAACACCTCGCAAAAGCAGAAGCAGCGTTGATTGAATGGGCTGTTAAAACCCATTTGTCAAAGTAGGAAAGCCTTGTATTCAACCACCTTTTCACAGGGTCATGAGCGATACAGACACGCTACTGCCGAACGGAAAAGGCGTGTGGATTCCCATAGACCATGGAGTCTCTGATTTCCCAGTTGAAGGGCTAGAAAATCTTGACGCTTTGATACCACTTATTGCTCACGCTGATGCTATCGTCGCTCAGAAAGGTGTAGTTTCACGCTACTCATCAGAGGCAAATTTCGTCGCACACCTATCAGTTTCAACCCGCCATGCTGGAGCAAGAGTAAGTGACAAGGTTCTAGTTGGCAGCGTTGAGGAATCGCTGTCTAGAGGTGCTAAAGGTGTAAGTGTCCAAGTCAACATGGGCAGCCCTGATGAACCAGATATGATTGAGAGATTGGGTATGATAACTCAAGATTCTCATTACCTAAACTGTCCTACTCTAGGAATGATTTACCCTCGTGGCGAAAACCTCGATGTTATGGAAAACGACGACACACAGGCTGCAGCACACGCAGCCAGATTAGCATTTGAGTTGGGTTGCACAGTGGTCAAGACAAAATGGACCGGCTCAATTGAATCCTTCAAAAAAGTGACCTCCTGTGTCCCGATTCCAGTTCTCATCGCAGGCGGACCAGCCGGTTCAAGTACCAAAGAAATCCTCGAAATTGTTCATCAATCAATCCAAGCAGGTGGGGGAGGAGTATGCATGGGAAGACAGGTGTTCTCCCATGAAAACCCAAAAGCAATGGTTTCTGCTTTGAAAGCTATTGTTCACGATAATTCTAGCGTAGACCAAGCAATGCAGGATTTCGGGCTGTGATATTCGTGCAAATATGGTTGGAATCTGGAGTACGTCAAGAAGGCGTTGACCTGGTTTTAGGTAATGATTTGAACATCGACGGGGATGCGTTGTACGTCAATGGAAAGCAAGTTGGTAGAAGAGTTGACGTGAGCACCTCCGAAGGCCAAGGTAAGGCTAGAGCAATGGCTGGTAGTGTGGATTGGATTCTTCTAGACTTGGGAGAATGGAAAATGATACCTATTGAGAATGTTATAGCATCTTGTGACGGTGGTCCCACAAAAGTTGCAGCAAGAATTTCATCTGCCGAACAAGTCCTAGGCGCAGCTTTTGCTCTTGAAATCGGGGTTGATGCTTTACTTGTACCTGAGGAAATTTTGCCAACTGCATTAATCGCAAAATCTCAGAGAGGCGAGCGTATTAATCCTACAAATGAAGAGTTAAAATCTGAGGATTTTGAACTCACGAGTCTGAGAGTAATCGAAGTAAGAGAGGGTGGTGTAGGGGACAGAGTATGTGTCGACCTAACCTCGTTGCTAGAATTAGGGGAAGGAATGCTGGTTGGGTCAAGCGCTAGTTCAATGGTTTTGGTACATGGAGAGACTGTCGAATCTGAGTTCGTTCCTACACGACCATTCAGAGTTAATGCTGGAGCAGCACACAGCTACATCATGATGGCAAATGGCTCCACAAAATATCTTTCTGAATTAGAAATGGGCGATCAAGTGATGGTAACAAGTAGCGACGGGAAATCACGGAATTCCACCGTTGGCAGGGTAAAAATAGAGAGACGGCCATTTATTTTATTCAAGTGGAAAGATGAAAACCATAATGAAGCAGGTGCGCTCTTGCAGCAAGCAGAGACAGTAAGGCTCGTTTCAGGTTCCGGATTAATTTCGATTACAGACTTATCCCCCGATATGGAAATTATTGGTTGGTCCGGAGGAGCGGGCCGGCATGTGGGAATAGAAATATCCGCAGATGTTACAGAAAAATGAGGTGTTAAATTGGCGGTATTGGGTACGGGTACATCGAACGGTGGATGTAGCCTTCTTCATGCTGCTGGACTCGGCTATGGTGCATCACTCGCTTTGGACTTGCCAGTAACAGTTCGTTTGCTTGACAAGGAATCTAGAAGAGAATTAGATGACCCTGACAACTTGTTGGGGACTATTTTGGATGTTTGGAGGCAATCCGGTCATCCAGTGCCTAGTGGTGAATTATTCTGGACGGTAAAGTCCGACATTCCTCCACGTCAAGGACTAAAATCGAGTTCAGCGGTTGCTGTAGCCGCAATCAAAGCATTGTGTGACGCTAGTGATTACAATCTAGAAAATGCAGATATCGTCGATATCGCCGTGGCAGCCCAACTTGCATCTGGTGTTTCCATTACCGGCAGTTATGGTGACACTTGGGCTGCATTGGAAGGAGGATGGAAACTGGTCAATTCTAACGCAGATGATGCAAGAAGTGGTGTCTTACTCGAGTCGCCAGGCCCGAATTCAGAAGATTGGAATGTATTGCTGGTTTGTCGAGGAGACAGAGATAATAGGCCGCAATTAGAAGATTTTAGTTTCCATCAGCAGGCTTTTGTTCAAGCCCTAAATGCATTACAAGAGGGAAATGACCTCGTTGCTCTAACATGGAATGGAAGAGGCGTTGTTGGTGCACTAAACGACCCAATTGGTAGAAAATTGACCAATGATGCATTCGTAAATGGTGCTCGAGCTGCAGGGATGAGCGGTTCTGGACCCGCTATCGCTGTTTTTGCACCTGCAGTAAATACCCAATCAATTGAGCAATTGAAGAAATGGTATAGCAGATCCGGTGATGTGGAGTTGATTGAGACAAAGATAATCAACGCTGAATTAGCATCTACGGAAGAATAACCATATTCTTGAATGAAGGTCTTCTCGCATTGACTGATACTCGTGCGCATGAGTCTTGGTGACAACATTGTCGTAACTCTTTTTGGAGAGTCTCATGGCCCCGCAGTTGGCGCTCTTATAGATGGAATGCCTCCAAATATAGAAATCGATGCAGACCAATTGATCGCTGACATGGTCGCTCGTAGACCTGGCTCCGGCTTGGCGAGCAAAAGGAAAGAAACAGATGATGTCGAGATACTCTCAGGCGTGCATGCTGGGAAAACGACTGGAATGCCAGTTTTGTTACTCATAAGAAATCGTGATGTAAAATCAAAAGATTACTCATTCCTACCATATCAACCGAGACCTGGACACGTAGATCATCCGATAAGCATCAAAACCGGTGGTGCAGCAGACCTTCGAGGTGGAGGTTCGTTCTCTGCAAGATTGACAGCTGGACTTGTTGCTGCTGCATCACTGTCACGTAACATTCTCCCTGATGACTGGAAAATCGAGGCAAAGGTCGGCGCTCTAGGTGGACTAGAGGGTGAAGATGGAATTGCTTTAGCAGAAGATGCTAGGAAGGATGGCGATTCTCTTGGAAGTAGGGTCGACTTGGTAATTTCGGGCTTGCCTGTCGGCTTTGGTGAACCGTGGTTTGAAGGCATTGAACCTGCACTAGCAAGAGGTCTCATGGCAATACCAGCGGCTAGAGCGGTTGAGTTTGGAAGAGGCGTTGAGGCCGGTGTTATGAGAGGAAGTCAACATAATGACAAGTGGGGCAAAGATATGTCATTATCCGACGGAGCGGACGGTGCTCTAGGCGGAATGGCCAGCGGAGCACCAATCCATGTTCGAATTACATTCAAACCTCCAAGTGGGATTTCAAAGCCACAGGAAACATTCAATCAAGTTACAGGTATGATGGAAGAATTGGCCATTAAGGGCAGACATGACCCTGTAATTGGACCTAGAGCGAGACCTGTTGTCGAAGCGGTTGCAAGGCTAGTAATCGCTGACCTCGCAATTCAAGGTGGCTACATCGATGGATGAAATCACTGTCCACAAGTTTGGGGGCTCTTGCCTCAGAGAGGGCAAGGATATCGACCGGATAGGTGAGATAATCAATAATCACCAAGGACGCATCTTGGTTGTAGTATCCGCATTGTGGGGAATGACTGACCGTCTGAAAAGAGCATCAAATGAACCTAGATATGCAAGCAGGTTGGTCCAAGATTTGATTTACCAACATCTAAGGTTCGCTCCTGGATTAGATAATGGTCCATTCGCTGAATTATTTCAAAAGGTAATTACAGGAATTTCAAATGAGTTGCTTAACTACACAAGTGGTGAAAAATCACTTAATTCGGAAAATCTAATTCTAGCAGCAGGTGAAAGACTCAGCGCTCTTGCAGTGGCACATCGACTAAGACAGAATGGATTTGAAGGTGCTCACCCAGTTGGTGCAGAAGATATTGGTTTACGACTCAAAGGAGTAGGTCGTGCTAAGGAAATAGACATCATATCTTCCAAGCAGCAACTCGACATAGAGAGTTTGGTAGGTATTCCGATTTTAACCGGGTGGTTCGGTGAAGGAGATGACGGAAATATCGCACTATTGACAAGAGGAGGTTCTGACCATTCTGCAGCAGCGTTCGCAAACCTAACAAATGCATCAAAATTGATTCTATGGAAGGATATTGATGGAATCAAACGACTTAATCCAAGGTGGGGCATCAATACGCCTACGATACCATATCTGGGATATGGACAAGCTGCTGAACTTTCCATGCACGGGACTCCAATTATTCACCCTGCAACTGTTCTGCCATTGGTCTCAGAGGGTATACCAATAGAAATCAAGAATTTCCATGACCCTGAAGGAATAATTTCTACCACTATTGGCCCTGATTTAGACAATGAAACCATTGTAGCGATTGGATGTCAGCCTGGTGTAGCGGTAATTACTGATGATAAGCCTCTCAGCAGCGACTTGTTGGCTGAAATCGAATACCATGGAATCACTCCATGGTTAATGAACTCAACACCAGAGGAAATGAAAATCATCATGCCATTGCACGATCTCCATCTAATTGAATCAAAAATTAGTGGTAAAATCGTTCACAAAACTGCGATTATTTCTGTCATTGGAAAATCCCATATTCCGATAGAACACGAACTGGTATCTAGAAACGAATACGGAACTAGACTGATAGTTCAAACTGACAAACTTCAGGATACAATTAGTGAACTGTATCACTCTTTGTTCTCTCGCCAAGACTGTAGATGAGTTGGTAGGTCCAAAGCGAATAGTGCACCTACAACGATGAATACAAACAGTGTTCCTAGTGCTACTCCGTAAACTGAAATCAATTCGACAGATTCTTCCATGCGGATAGCGGTCTGCTCAGAGAACAGTGAAATGAATGCTGGCAAAATAGTGTTTACAGACAGCACGAGCATTGCTAGAGAACCTGCAATTAATGGATTAATTACAAGTGAACGGTGATATTTACCGACGATTTTCTTGACGTTCATCACGTAAACCTCTCTTGTTCTAATCGAAGTATCAAGCATGCTGAACCTGATTACACCATTTGTTAACTCGAAATACATCACTAGTAGGACTGCGTATACTACGACAAGGATCGTAAGTAAGAATTGACTATCTCCAAATCCAAAGATATCCTGGGATAGTGACACCTTTGAAGATGCAAATCGCATTACTGAAAGAATGAATAGAACGTAGGATGAAAGCATAAACCTTGCATCTCTAGTCATTGTTCCCCAAAAACCGGTTCCTATTGCACCTGCAACTACTAGCAACTGTAGAATATTTGCAACTGTAATTGAACCTGTGATTGCAAACCATAGAGTTCCGACTGCAGGAGTGACAATGTATGTCAAAATACCCAGAGCGATTAGCACCCCATAGCAACCTAGTTGCAAGTTTTGAACCATCTTATCAGCAGGTAGGAACTTCATCTTCGGAACGAGTGGACCGCCTAGTAGGCTTTCGACGAATGAAGGGATCTCAACGGTTGGAATTGCATCTTTCGGAATTTCTCCAGTAGCACTTGCAGTACCAGCGAGTTTCTTTCGAGAAGGCGCTGACGAGCGAACTGTCTTGCCGTCGTACAGGTGAGCTGTATCTCCAGATTTAGTTGCCATTCATCTCCCTCCTCAGAATCCTCTCGCACCAGCAAGTGCGGTTGATAGTAGCATATCAGGCTCCCAATCCATGATGTTAACACCAAGACCTCTCAATTCACTGATCAAGACGTCCCTTTCTGTCTTCAAAACCTCGTATCCTGTTCTATCTAGACGCTTTGCATCGAACTCGAATTCAAGACTAGATGGTGATAGAACTGTTACGTCGAAATCTCTAGCTCTGAAATCACGTAGTGCGTTTACAATGGTTGGGTCATCTTCTAAGTTTGATAGAACAATGATTGGACTTCCCTTGTTGATGTGTGGCATAATTCTGTTCACAACAACCTGTAACGGGATGTTACCTCTTGCCATTGCGCCGGCTAACTTGGTCAGAATAACGTAGAGTTGCTTCTTTCCAGTATCTCTGTCTACGCTGACTACCTCGTCACCGTAGGTGATTAGACCTACCGAGTCCCTTCGACCTAGGAAATACTTTGCAAGGCTAGCTGCTGCTCTTGTTGAGTAGACGAGGGCGTTTCTTGAAACCGGTCCTGTTTCAGCAACTGCTCTTGAGTCGACGATTAGAATAATGTCGCTAACAGCGTCTCTTTCACGTTCGTTAACCATCAGTTTACCACTTCTAGCATATGCGGACCAGTTGATTGCTCTAAATGAATCACCTTCGAAATATTCTCTCAATGAGTAGAACTCAGAACCAGGTCCTGGTTGACGAATGTTGACAGCTCCTGTGAAAATTTTCGGTACTCTTGACTTGACGAAGGTTTCCTTCAGGTCTTCCATCTTCGGGAACACAAGGAAGTCGTTGTAGACATGCAATTCCTTTTCCTTGTGGAATAATCCGAATGGATCTTGGACACGGACAGCCACTGGTCCAAGACTGTAGAAACCTCTCAATGGGCACTCGACAGTGTATTCGATGAACGTTTCACGTCGTGGACCTAGTTCCATCAGAATGTAATTTGCACCATCCTTGATACGCATTACTTCTGGTACTCTGTCCTTGACTTCCAGAATCTTTCCAAGCCCAGAATGATTCTGCATACGCAGTGTGACATTTACCTCACCGTCTTCGAAAATTCTGGCACTGGATAATTTTCGCATTGCAGAGACGTTTGACAAGGAAACTCCTTCCTCACCAGACCATTCTTCTGCTCTGCGGCCGCTTGCAGCAACGTCAGCGTGACCGCCGAATAGTGCTGCCCAAGTTAGGAACACGAAGATTACCACAGCAATGGTAACCAATTGTGAATTCCTCAATGTAAGACCTAGCAGGTACATTGCTACCGCTAGGGAACCTAACATTGCACTCTTACGACTCCACATGCCATTCGCCTCTCTGTTTCAATTAAGAAAATCAGACAGTAGGAACTGGAACTTCTCGCAAGATTGTTTGAATAACCTCACCAGCTTCCAATCCCTTGATTTGATGCTCTGGCTTTAGGATGATTCTGTGTGCGATTGCGAGTTCAGCTACGGTCTTGATGTCGTCTGGTGTTACGAAGTCGCGGCCACGAAGAGCAGCAGCTGCACGTGATGTCTTCAGAAGTGCCTGAGAACCACGAGGCGACGAACCTACGAGAACACGAGGGTCCTCACGGGTTCTGCTTACAATTTCAACCATGTACATACGTAGTGCTGGGTCGACATAGATGTCTTCACATGCTTGCTGCATTGCGATGACTCTCTGTGGGTCGGTAATAACATCGACATCGACTGCATCCTTTCCACGGTTGATACGTCGAGCGAGGATTTCGTCTTCGTCTGCACGGTCTGGGTAACCGACACTCATCTTGAACATGAAACGGTCCAACTGCGCTTCAGGAAGCGGGTAAGTACCTTCTTGCTCAACAGGGTTTTGAGTTGCCATAACAATGAACGGTGCTGGTAGTTTGTGGGTGACTGTTCCAATAGTCACCTGCTTTTCCTGCATAGCCTCAAGCAAAGCAGCTTGAGTCTTAGGAGGAGCACGGTTAATTTCGTCCGCTAGTAGTAGGTTACAGAATAGTGGACCTGGCTTGAATGTGAATTCTCCCTTCTTAGCATCGTAGATGTTTGTACCTGTAATATCTGCAGGTAGCAAATCCGGAGTGAACTGCACACGCTTGAAGTCACAACCCAACGCATCTGCGAAGGTGTTGGTCATCAAAGTCTTAGCAAGTCCTGGGTAATCTTCGAACAGTAGGTTACCGTTCGACAAGATGTTGATCAGAACATTGTCGATAACGTGGCTCTTTCCGATAATTACCTTCTGGACTTCGGCGCTAATTGCTTGTGCAATCGCTCCTACTGCCTGAAGACGTTCACGGACCTCTGGGCTACTTTGGTGTCTGGGCTGTGCCTGTACTGGCGCTGCTGGTGCAGGTGCTGCAGGGGCTGGGGCCGGTGCTGCTGGGGCTGGTGCCGGAGCAGGTGCAGGCGCTGGTGGCGCTGCTGGGGCCGGAGCCGGTGCTGGCATAGCAGGCGCTGGTGGCGCTGCTGGGGCTGCTGGTGCAGGTGGTG
>JAYYDR010000018.1:0-6576 GCA_036160735.1 Thermoplasmatota archaeon | reverse complement strand
CAATATGATTACAAAATTACTGAATTCTCAAACACTTTCAGTTTTACAGTTAAAGATGAATCCAAAGAATAAGTCATCATTGTGAAGAGACCCAGTTTAGGTAATCATCGCTTGCTTCCCACTTCTTCATTATTATCTGAGGAACATCGTAAGGATGGCTTTCGGCAAGTAAGTCAGCAACTGCTTTCTTACTGTGCTTGGATACTTTAATCTGGATTGACCACTCTGATTCAGATTTCATTTCATCTTCCCATTTGTAGGTAGAGGTTACCTTGTGATGCTGAATACATGCAGCTCCTGCCTCAATCAAAGCATGGGAGAATGATGCAACTTCTTCATCTTTCATGGATTCTGGAAGGGTCGTTCTGATTACCCATATCTTACTGCTCATGTATGCTGGATATCGCATTACGACATGAACATTATCCTAACACAGTTTGAAAAGTAATGAGCCTAACATGCAATCATGGGCCAACTGAAAGACCTCAATTGGCTCAATCGATTTCTTTCAGAAACACCAGGAGACAAAGAGGTCGGTGGAAAAAGCAGGCAGGTTCCAAACGCTTGCTGGTCACGTGTTTTACCAACACCATCTCCTGATCCCAAATTATGCCTTTGGTCAGATGAAGTCGCTGCTGATTTGGGACTTGAGCGTGGAGAAGGAGATGTTCTAGGGGGTGGTAAGCCTGTGGAAGGCATGGACACATATGCTCAACGTTATGGCGGACATCAGTTCGGTAACTGGGCAGGCCAACTTGGTGATGGTAGAGCAATTACGCTAGGTGAGGTTCAAACCGATAACGGAGTTCTGGAATTGCAACTCAAAGGTTCAGGTGAAACGCCTTATTCGAGACATTCAGACGGTAAGGCAGTGCTCCGATCCTCAATTCGAGAATTCTTGTGTAGTGAAGCGATGTTCCATCTCGGGGTTCCGACGACAAGAGCGCTATCCCTTGTCACAACTGGTGAACAAGTAATGCGAGACATACTCTACAACGGAAACAAGCAACTTGAGCCAGGAGCAATTGTTTGCAGAGTATCTCCAAGTTTCATTCGCTTAGGTAGCTTCCAGATTCATGCCATGATGGGTGATAAGGATACACTAGAATCAATTGTAAAGCATACTCTTGCCAATCACTTCCCTGAGTGTGATTTTGATGAAGATGGCATCATAGAATGGGCGAGGACTGTTGCAAAGACAACTGCTGAGATGATTGCACATTGGATGCGAGTGGGATTTGTTCACGGCGTGATGAACACAGACAACATGTCGATTCATGGATTGACAATCGATTATGGACCATACGGCTGGCTCGAAGACTACGACCCGGGTTGGACACCTAATACCACGGACGCTGGGCGCAGAAGGTACCGATATGGTGCTCAGCCTCAAATTGGTGCATGGAACATTGCTAGATTTTTGGAAGCAATTTCACCACTGGTTGAAAATACTGACAGATTAACCGAGGTTTTAGAATTCTATATATCATGCTATGAGGAATCAATAAACAAGACTTGGGCAGCAAAACTTGGACTGGATGAATTCCAAGAAAGTGATTCTGAACTAATTACTGAATTGAATGAATTACTGCAAAAAGTTGAGACTGACATGACAATATTCTTCAGAGAATTATCTAAAATCGAGGAACCAAATATCGATGATTTGAGTTATGCATTTTACGACAAAGAATCAATTCCGAAAGAAGAATGGAACTTATGGTTGAACAAGTGGTGGGAGCGTGTTAATTCCGAACCAAATCGCGAAGTGATGTTGAAGACAAATCCGAAGTACGTTTTGCGAAATTGGATGGCACAATTAGCAATCGATGCAGCAGAGCGTGGTGACTTTTCGATTTGTGAAAAATTACACTTAATACTCAAAAAGCCATACAGCGAGCAGCCAGAATTTGAGAGTGATTGGTACAAAAAACGACCAGAATGGGCACAAAATCGAGTTGGCTGTTCAATGCTATCTTGTTCAAGTTAACCATAGCATGAAACATGCATTCATATGCACACCTACTAAGCATATACCATGGAGCAGTTTCACATTGGAGAGGCTATTAAAGAAAACAACACAAGGACAACAGCGACCTTCGCTGTCTTGATGGCTGTCATTTTCATGGCATCCTTCATCTTGACAGTAGTGCAAGTCGCACCAACACTGGTCATTCTGGCGGCACCCGCCTTACTGATGAACCTGGGCTGGCTAATCTTTGCAAGGTCTATTTGATAATCAGACATAATTATGCACGTTAACCCCCACAGTGGGTTATGGTCGAACAGCAGTTGCTGTGGTTTTTCGGACTCGGCGGCTGGGCATTTCTTACCGTGATGGCAATCAAGCCATTGCACGGTTACATGATGTCCAAAGGCTGTGAAAATATGGTCGCAGTCTACTACAACCGCAAGGTAGCACACATGGTAGCTGGAGGAGTTCCACTTATTCTATGCCCAATTGTTTTCAGTGACCCAATCTATCCACTTCTAGGAGGAGTTTTGGGCGCAATCGGTTTGGCAACAACTCACTTGATGGACAAGAGATTGTGGTGGATGCAAACCGAGCAAAACATGAACGATGCTACATTTGCTTTCATGTTGGGAATCTCTGTCTATGCATTGTGGCACCTTCTCGACGATGCATGGCTGGCTATTCTGCCAGCCTTATTCATGGCATATGGAGATGGAGTTACGGGAATTATACGAAACAAGAGGTTTGCCAAGAGAACAAAAAGCGCCTGGGGAAACCTTGGTATGGCAATCTTGTGTATCCCACTCGGATACATCATTGGAAAGAATTCAGACCCTTCAATTCCAATTTGGGGAGTAATTTCGGGGGCAGTTGCATCTTTTGTTGAGAGGTATGAATTTGGGCCGATCGATGATAACGTCCTAATCGTGGTCGCTTCTAGCATAATCATTGCTTTAGGTGTGCACCTAGGTCCAATTTTCTGAGTTTAGAATTGGTTTCATCTAGCCTTATACAGTGGATTATAATTGAATCCATTTAGCACACAGTATGCTCAGCAGTTTGCCAGAACACCTGCATGAACGCGTCAGGGTTGTGAGTGAGAATGACAAAGCAGTTGGGGAAGGTCCTGTGATTGTATGGCTAAAATCATCCCACAGGTTCCACGAAAACCCTGCAATAGACGTGGGTAGAGTTATCGCTGAACATCACGATTTACCGATGCTGGTCTATCATGGGATAGATGAGAGATATCCCCACGCATCACTGCGTCATCACAATTCCTTACTCGATGCTGCAGTTGATGTCTCGAGGTTGTGCAAAGAAAATGGAATCAAGCACGTTTTACACGTCGCTAGAAAAGGCCATCGCTCTAGTGTGATGAAAGAATTCGCTGCCTCAGCCTCACTAATCATCACTGACCTATTTCCAATACCACCTTGGGATGATTGGGTCAAAAGTGTTGCAAAAATTGCGAATTGTCCTGTAATCGAAGTGGATTGCCATTGTGTTATACCAATGCCGTTGTATGGAAAGTCCGTAGATAGGCCATTCAAATTTAGGAGTGCAACCAAAAAACTTCGCAAAGCTAGAATCCAGCGCACATGGCCCAAAGTAGATGCAAAACCAAAACAATATGATGGCGAATTGCCATTCACGCCTGTCGATATTGAAAGTGAAGTCGCAGACATGAAGGCGAGATTCAATCTTCTAAAGCAGTGTGATATCGACCCGACTGTACACCCAGTTTGGTCAGAAAGGGGCGGAGAGATTTTTGCACTAAACAAGTGGCAACAATATCTTGACAAAGGACTTAGCGGATACGCGAGAAGAAGAAATAACGCTGCCGACCCGAATGGAGTTTCCAGGCTTTCTTCGGCGTTCCATTACGGATTTTTGTCGCCAATGAAGGTTGCAAGAGAGGCAGCAGCGGTTGGAACCAAAGCCGCTGAGAAGTATCTCGATGAATTACTAATCTTCAGAGAACATGCTTGGCACCACATATACAGTTCAGATGACCCATACTCACCTGCCAACCTACCCGGTTGGGCATTAGGCTCTTGGAGAAGGGCAGAGGGTGATGTCCGAATAACAATCGTTCCAGAACACAAACTAGAATATTCTGAATCTCCAAGTGACCTGTGGAATGCATGTCAGACATCACTAGTAAAGCACGGTGAGTTGCACAATAATCTGCGAATGACTTGGGGTAAAGCATTCCCACCGTGGACAAAATCACTAGAAAAATCGCTAGAGTTGTCTCAAAAATTGAATGACAAGTACGCATTGGATGGAAGAGATCCATCTTCAATTGTAGGTGTACAGTGGTGTCATGGATTATTTGACAGACCATTTGAGCCATCTGCGCCTGTGATGGGTATAGTGAGAAAGCGTGACATAGAGACTCACAAATCTAGGCTAGATTTTGCAACTTACCAAAGGCATGTTAACAGAATCAATGGGTCCGAAAAAAGGAAGTATATTGTTAACCTTAATTCAATAAGTCAATCCTTAGTCAGCCGTATTATAGAAGACAACGGTTACAAGGTTTTCATGACAAAAAACCCGTTAAAGAGCAATAATTTCCAAATCTCAAAACTTGATTTGAAAAAAATTCCAATGTGGCTAAAAGAAAGATTTGACTCTATTCTTTCAAATTCAGACACAGGGGATTTTGAATCATTAGCAGATGAACTAAGCAATAACATTTCAAAAATAAGCCTATCAGACGGTAAATCATTCGAATATTCAGATGTCCAATCAATGCTTGCCATTGACACAACTGAACCTAAAATCGGAATAATTTCCACTAGTTCTAGCGGAAAACTTGTGATTTCAGAATTCAATGATGAACAGGAACTCATAGGTTGTGCAGAAATAGAGAATAAAGCAAGTGCAAGTGAAATCCTAGCCACACTAGCATCGGCCGCTTGGGAAGTTGCAGGGATTATCTGGTGTGACAATTGTGATTTGCAAACTGGCAAATTTTCAATTCAGTCAACTTTGATGTGATTATTCTTCTTCAGAGAATTTCTCGAGTTCTTGATGCAGTAGTAACATTACTTCCTCAACATCTTTCGCTTCAAGGATTTCTTGGCGTATGTCCAAATCGCCAAGTAACATCCCGGATACAGCGAAGACAGCATCTGGCTTTTCATCAATTAAATCCATGATTGGCGATGATTCAATCCAATTTGTGAACGTTTCATCGTCCACCTTCAGAATCAAACCTACTCTGCGAAGGATGGTTCTCACGATCTCGCCCAACTCCCATTGTTGTGATTCATCCATCCCTTCAGTCGGGTCGATGAACTCAACATCACCGCTGATGTATAACTTCGAAGAGTCATGGTCTTCTGGTATCTCCATCAATAGAGTTTCCAAGTCAGGGTAAATGCCATCCTCTTCACCAAACTTACTCATTGAGGGATGGCTAAATGGAGGAAGTGCGGGCTCGTGCGCCTTTGATATTGTGAATCTTCTTCTTCCAATAATTTGTATGAAGTGGTTGCTACCTTTTGTTTCGTGATGCAGTATCTCAGCTTCGCAGCCAAACTCCATCGGACCGTCCCAGTGGTTGACCTGCGATAGGAAATCGCTGCGAACCAAACCGAAATTATTGCCATCCAGTAGACAATCATCAAGCATCTGCTTGTAGCGTGGCTCGAACACTCTTAATTCTTGAATTTCTCCTGGAAGAAGTACCATAGGCAAAACAAACAGTGGCAAATTTTCCATGGCTTTGTGTAGTCTGATTTTCTTATCAAGATATGTTTACAGGGATTTCCAAAAAAACATCCATTGATAAACATCAAAGAGAGATTTTTACACATGATGAGCAAGGTTACAGGATTGTCTATTGCAGTCTTTGTACTAGCAGCTGTAGTTTCTGGTAGTACCCTCGTCACCTACAATATCATGAAATCAGAGGAGTCTGAGGCATTTTCAGCAAAGGTTGACTTTGCTGAAGGAACAAATCACTACACACTTGTCGAGGTAGATGAAGGGGATAACGATGAAGAGAAGCAAGTTACTCTCATACTCCATGAATTCTTATTCTCTGTTACTGGAGAACTTGATACTGTCAACTGGGACTTTGGTGATGGTAACTCTGGAGCTGGAGCAATTATTTCTCATCAGTATGATGAACCAGGAACTTATGTAGTCACAGCAACAACCTCATCTCCTGATGAAATTGAATCCATGACCATTGACATCACAGTCAACCTAGTTGGCTCTGCAGAGGTTGACAATATGGAATGCACTTGTGCTCCAACCGCCAAAGATACGGTAATCGATTTGATGGCGCTACCGCTCGAACAATCCATTGAAGGATATGTCAAGGTAGAACACGACGGTTCTAGCGAATCTTGCTCCCTAAGAAACCCACTTCAGGAGTGCCACGTTAGAGTAATCATGCAGTGGACTGAGGAAGGTAGTGTCATCGCACAAGAGGTGCTTTACGATGACACATTCAGAAGCAATGAGTTAGTTGTCAATTTCACCCTAGAGGACCTAGAATTGGACCAAGGCAAGGGTGTTCAATTGAGACTTGAAACCGACCAACTGAGAGATTGGCACAAGCCAACAGCAGAATGGTACAATAC
>JAYYDR010000017.1:0-30022 GCA_036160735.1 Thermoplasmatota archaeon | reverse complement strand
GCGTGTTTGATGCCCGTCGCGCTTAAATGGGGAAGGCAGGTCGCCGAGAATACACTGGCCCCATAGTGTAGCCTGGATATCACAGTGGCTTGCGGAGCCACGAACCCGTGTTCGAATCGCGGTGGGGCCGCCAACTAAATCCTAATTGCCAATCTATTCCTCTTCATTGACTAGAGTCACACTTTGGTTTAGGGCAGCTCTTGCAGATGCATTCAGAATTGGCAGTGCGGCTAGAGCTACACAGATAGCCATGCATACGCCACAAAGATATGACATAAGTTCAGTAACAGTAGTGACTTCTTGAGGCAACATTTCTGATGAAACTTGAGCCATCATCCACGTCCCTCCAAATCCGCCTAATAAGCCAATAGTTGAACCAGCAAGTGATAGCTTGACTCCCAGTAAGTTGAGCCTAAATAGGAGTATTCCGCCTACTAAAACAAGAATGCCACCGAAAATTAGTGTGTATCCTCGAACAGAATATGCACCATCATCTCTAACTTTGTCATGGTAATCTTGGTATTCTTCAGCGGTAATGTTGATTTCTTGATTTTGATAGTTATCTAGGATTGCGTCGAGGTCAGCATCAGGAAAATCGTCCGCCATCGAATTTCTGAAATCTCCCCAGCCTACCAAAATCATCAATATAGCGCCCATAATTAGCAAAATTGCAATCGTTTTGGGTCCTTTTTTGTCGGGCCTTGGTGCGAATAAAGAGGCCGGTGGCGCTAATCCATCATCCCCGTTCATGCGTATAGAAAAATCATCACTCACGCTTACAACCCTCCAAGCCCGAGCGTAGGTCTGATGGAATCGCTAATGATTCCATGTTTTTCATACTAACACAAACAGTTACTTGTTCACTAGACCAAAGTAACTCATTTTTCTGATTGTGGAATTCGTACATCCACGTGCAGGATTTCACTCCAACATTCGAAATCCAGATTGTTGCAGTTACATGATCTCCGTATCTAAAGGGTGCATGGAACTGCGAATTGATGTTTACAACGGGGAATCCAATCTCTAAGTCCATCAGAATTGTAGGATAATCAATCCCACAGATTTTTCCCCAAGATTCCTCAAAGAATCTGTGTGCCAAGTCAAAAATCCTAGGATAGAATGCTATACCAGACATGTCTAACATTGGGAAGTCGACACGTCTACTCAGTTTTACTGGCATGATTCTGCGTAAGGGTGGGAGTTATTCAAGCATCCTCGGGCTTGGGCCATTTTTTTGCTAGAACTTTTTCTAGGTCTTCATCGAGTTTAGCATTCCACCAATCACTTCCTTGCCAAATGGCGTATCTTCCTCTTATTCCACGAATATCAGCACCTTTGAAAGAGCAGTTTCTGAAATTTGAAAGGTTTAGTCTGGCCTTACGAAGGTCGGCACCACTGAAATCACAGTTGTCAAAAGCAGATTTCATCAAATCAGCCTCTACCATAGAAGCACGATTGAAATTAGAATCTGTGAAATTACCTTCTGTCAAATCTGCGTTATCTAATATACATCGTCTGAAGTTAGATTTTGGATGATTTCCCCTTCGCAGCAACACTCCTGCATGATTTTGGAATGACCAATCAAGAGGTTCTTCCTCTCTGTCGGTACTACTGCCCGACATTACCATCAATTCACCTCAATATCGGCTTCGCTTATCTAGGTGTGCCCTTCCTTCAGGAGTCAGAATTGCGTATCGGTTCTTTTCTTTTGCAGATGGAGGAGTAACCAAAAATCCTCTTTCTCTGAGCCTGTTCAAGTAAAGTGATAGGTTGCCAGGAGGTTCTAGCCCTGCGTCCTCGAATAGAGTATCGATAACCCTTGGCGGACTGTCGTTTATCCCTTCTACGTCTCTTAGGTACTGGATTGCTCCGAGTACTTGATCTGGTTTTCTAATCAGGCTACAGTTTTCAATAAGTGCCCTGAACGCTGAGCCCCTCTCTGGGAGTCCAGCGTCTCTAGCAGCGTCAACTGCAGCTTCTATGGCACGCTCTCGTGCGTTTCTAATCCTTGAGAGTGCGATTGACCAGGTATCATCTTCCTTGACCCTAATCAATCTCTCATCGACACTGTTCTGTGCGCCGGAGATGTCGATTTCCACATCGCCCGCTCTAATCAGAACCTTGGCTTCGTCATCCATTTTACTACCTCACATGTCCCGACTTTACACTTCTTCCTAAACATACGTCACACTAACAAAAAGAGCCGTTTCATCTCAAAGAGGCCTAGCCTGAGTAATAAAGGACTGTTTGCACCCCTAAACAAAATGTTATGTAATCGTAAAACAAAATAGCAAACCGGCCCTATATTGCATTCGTCAAAAAAGGGATACTAATGATGGATTTTGGGTAAGACACATGAAGGGGCTACTTACTCAATAATCAATACGGGTGGTTAAATGAAGCGTAATTCTGCACTTCTGATGGTTTTACTCATGCTGACTTCTTGCGTTCCGCTGACGTATGTTTCAGCCTCTGGCGAATCACTCAGCTTCAATAATTTCAATGGCGGGTACGCAACTGTTGATGTGCACTTACAAGGTAATGTTACAAACAGTACTGCGTCCATAGAAGTTCCAAGAAATGTTACTTTCACAACTTCTGGGTTTGAGGTTGTTATCGATTCAGATGACCAAAGCCCTGGTGAAGTTTGGGTAGACGTTGGGGAGGACGGAGTTTTCGAATGGGAATTCACAGGCACTGGATACGGTGACATAGGTCACCAAAACGAATTCTATGATGGGAATAACTGGTACGTTTCACAGGTTTCTTCAGGTAACTCGACAAGTCCAACAATTTTCATTCCTTCACAATCAACCATTAAAGAATCCAGTCTTGAAGTTGGCTTTTCCCCAGAGTCAGGGGGTGGATTTTTCCCAATAGGTTCTCATCAAGAGGTTATTGAAACTGATATCGATAACGATAGTCTACCGGAACCTATGTTTTTACTAGATATCCAATCTAACAACTCGACTTCAATTGTCTGGGCCGATTGGAACACAGGTAGTGGATTAACCATGTCTACACCTATCCAAACTTGCGATAATGCAACATCGATTTCTACGGGTGATCTTAATGGGGACGGTAGTGAGGATATAATCGCATTTTCAAAATCCACTAGTACAGCATGTATCCACTTAGCAAATGGTACGACTTTCGATCCTGTCCTCAATCAAACCATTTCCTCTGGTTTATCCATGGCAAAAATGGGAGACATCAATTCAGACGGCGCAGACGAGATAGTTACTGTAACAACAGGCGGCTCACTATCATTCTACTCCTGGGACAATTCCACCTCGGGACTTTCCTCACCAGTAGGTGAGGTCGTTGACCAAAATGGCACAACAGGTTTCCCAGCGACTTTGTTGGTGGTTTATGTTGGTGACTTTTTCAACAATGGAAATGAATCAATGTTAGTTATGGATAGTACTGGACACTGGACACACTGGGACATAATTTCAGGAATGTTAGCTGGACCATTAACGACTTTTGACGACATTTCTAGGGATGAAATTCTCACCGATTTAGACGGTGACGGTGATATTGATATTCTGGGCTCGAGCAGTCAAGGTTACGCTATGAGAATTAACAATGGAACTACGTGGAAACTTGAGTCGTTCCAAGGTATGATTTCACTAGTCAACTCAACAGTTGCAGATTATGATAATGATGGGAATTTGGAGCTCATGACACCGATAGCTGGTGTTTCAGACGGTAGTTCCACAACCGTTGAAGGAAATATTTCACTTAGACAGATTAACTCTACGAATATTTCAACTCCATTGATGATGGGGTTGAAACCATGGTCTATTCCAACATCAATCCTGACAATGGATATGGATGGCGACGGAGTCATCGAGCACATTGTATCTGCTGGAGAAACATCGAAGGGTGTATTCATCGCAGGATGGCATAGCATAGAATTGGATGCAGATATGGATGGCACTCCTGAGATGAGTAGAACCGGTTATGCTGGGGATTCAGCAAATGGTTTAGACCCACTTCAAATGCGTGATGAAAGCAACGCTATTATGGACGATTTATTGCAAATAATATTATCTCTGCAAACGAATGTAGACGGATATGGAGTTGAAATGGCAAATCTATCCATGAACGTCAAGACAACCGGAAATGGAGAGTTCAATTATTCAGGTTTGGATATTGGTTATGATTGCTCATTTACAGTGAATCAGAATCCTCATCTAATCGGGAATTTAACCAACTCACTAAATCAACAAATGACCGGAGGCGTTGGCAATTTAACGATCGATATACCACTTAACTCGACAAAATCAGGACTTGTATCATTGTCAAATTATTACGCAGTTACAATTCCAGGTGCTCCAAATTTAGCAATTCCAGTAACGCCGGTCCTACAACTTGTCAGCGCAACACCTGAAATGGTAGAATTCAAGTGGAATGACACTATTGAATATGGTTTGGATTTTATAGAATTTGAAATTTTCAAACTTGAATCCTCAAGTCAATCAATTAACTTGCAAGACGTGTATAACAGGTCATTCTTCAACCAAACTATCGATTCAAATGTAACTGTGGGCTCAACATATTGGTATGTAGTAAGGTCAACGCACCAGTACGGCATAGCCTCTAATTTTTCACAGCCTCTGATGATTACAGTGCCTTATCCTGCCCCACCTTCCCAACTTACAGGATTCTCCCTAACCGATGTTGCCTCTGATCAGGGAGGAGTTTTGAGCCTATATTGGAATCATTCGATGGATGATTTTTCAGAATATGAGGTGTATCTAGAAACGTCTGAGTTTACATCGATAAATGGTTTAAATCCAGTATTGAATATTTCATCTTCGCAAAACTCAACACTACTGTCCGGATTGATAGACGGTCAGGAATACTGGGCAGCCGTGGTTGCTGTCGACCAATATGGAAACAAAACGAAAGATGTTGTTTCTGTCGGCCCAACTTATCCACGTAACGATGAACCTAACGCCGTAAATCTTCAATTAACTGTCAGCCCTGAAACTTCTATCGACTCTCCATTCGAACTACAGATTAGTGCTGAAGTTGATGGTCAACAAATCATTCCACCTGGTGATATCACCATTACAATGCAAACCGCTGATGGCTCATATCCAATTTCAACCAACTGGGAAAATATTTCACTAGCTAATTTCTCAGAGTTGGTATCGTCAGCATCTGATATTGCTGGCGATGTAACATTCTGGGCAAACTACAGCGGTGACATTGGTGACGAACAAACTAGACCTCTAGCCTCCGCATATACTTCAGCTTCTACACTTGTTAGCGTGCAGGCAACTTTGTCATCATCAGAGGAAGTTTACGAATTGGACTGGGAGAATGAAACCAGTGTGAGGATAGACCTCAGTGCGATAAATCCATCACAGCAAGGTTTGATGGAAGGAGCATCGTTTACTTGGGTAGCGTACAACAATACAACGGGTAACAGCTCTAATGGTAGTGGTTTAATCCAGAATGGATTCCAGCAGTTTGTTGTTACATTCAATGAATCAGGATTACTCTTTGTCAACCTGACAGGACCTTCATGGATTGACGCAGGTTCAAATTACCTGCAGTTATCTCTTGTTACTTATGGTACATCAGTAGAAAATAATGAAACTGAGGACAATACAAGCACAGAAACTCCTTGGGCTCCTGATGCGATGTTGGACGTGACATTAGATTGTGGTGAAGTAATAATCGACCCTTCGAAAGATCAAGAACTAGATTGTACAATTACGAACCCCAACAATTATTCTGTAGAGATTTCACTTGAACCAGATGGTTGGTCACAATGGGAAGACTACATACTATTCGAGCCAACTGCAGGACAGGGTGACTTCACTCTTGCTGATTTCGAAAGTAAGAACTTGGAAATTAGGGTAGATATTGTTCAGGACTTGAGAGAAAATGGACTATTCAATGGACTAATTCAGGTTGATTTACGACAAGGTCCAGCAGACTATACTAGTCCCGGAGACAAGCCTCAAACTTTCGAAATCCAGTGGACTTTGATCGAAGAAGATGAGGTTGTTGAACCAAATCCACAAGATAACAATACCAATCAGACAAGAGTTACCAAAGACAGTTCTTCTTCAGACAATACAATGTTGATTCTCGGAGGAATTGGTGGCCTAGCCGTAATCGGTTTGGCGGTATTCATTGTACTTCGAATGAGAAATAGTGATTTCGAGGATTGGGATGAAGACGATTTGGATATGGAGCCAGACATCGAAGCACCACAAAGAGCGAGCAAACCTCTTCCAGTGGGCGTTGCGTTGGATGAATTTGAAGACAAGACAATTGTCGATGAAACACCGGATAGACCTGACATAATCAACGAGTTTGATGATAGTGATGACTATGTGGAAGGTTCAGTCGATACAAATGAAGAATACGTCGAAGAAGAATATTCAGAATACGAGGAATCTGACGACTCAGGAATCAGTGTAGACGAGCATGGAACCGAGTGGTACGAAGACGAAGTCGGCGTATGGTGGTACAGAGAGGAAGGCCAAGAGGACTGGTCGGAATTCGTAGATGAGTGATTTCGTAATCCATTTGAATTAGTCACAGGGAGGCGTAGATATGTCGGGCCAAGCAACTTACGATTTGGTTTTGCATCAGAACGCAGACCCTACCACTAGCGGTGTTGCAATATGTGGATTTTCAACTGTGGGAATGGTTGGTGTAATCGCAGCATCTCATGTCATTAGCCAGTTGAAATTGAATCAATTAGGAACCGTTCTAAATCCAGATTTCCCAGCCATGGCTTTGGTCCATCATGAAGTTCCAAAGCATCCTGTTAGAGTGTATCAAGGGGATGGAGTTGGCGTATTCACTGCCGAAGTAAGGTTTGGACCAGAGCGAGATGTTCTTTTTGCAAACACAGTACTCGATTGGTTTACCAAAGGAGGATTTGACAAACTGATCATCATCGATGGTGTCGCTAGAGAAAATCTCGACGATAGGGAGGATTCTCTCTATGGTGTCAGTTCTCTACAAATCGGTAGAGACAGATTGAAGAAGGCAGGAATTGAACCTGTAAGGCAAGGAATCGTCGCAGGAATAGCTGGATATTTGATTGCAGAAGGAGATAGGTTGGGACTTGATGTCACAGCAATCCTAGCAGATTGTAACCCCATGTATCCTGATGCTAGAGCTGCAGCTCTTGCAATTGAGGCGGTAACAGATATCACAGGAATTGACATTCCTCTTTCTTCACTTTTGGAAGATGCGAGAAAGATAGAGGATAGTGTTCGAGAAGTGTTTGAAAATTCTCAAACTATGCTACCAGCGCCAGAGGATGAAATCGACCCTTCATTCGGCTGACTTTGCGACATCTAGAACGGTTTGCCAATCTGCGTTAGTTGCGAACATTGGTTCAGGCATTTGGCATTGTGTCATTTTGTAACCCCTTTCCGAAAGCCCAGATTTCAGTTTCTTCAGAGAAGGAATTTGTCCGATGCCGGCAGCTATTCCTATTTGGTCGACTGCGACTAACAAATGGTCACCGGATAATAATTCAGCAGATTCAGAAATATGTCTAACACTTCTTTCGATTTCTCTTTGCGAATGTTCAATATCAAAGTCAGTCCAATCTTCCGGATAGTCTTCTTTCTTGCCTGCACAAATTTCTAGCGCCCTTTCAACGGTCATTCTACCTGCAATATCGGCATCAAATAGAGGGCCTGTCCACATTGGTCCGGAAAATTCTCCTGAGGGAATCGGTGCGAAATGATAGGGTTCAGACCTGATTCTGTATCCAATTTTATCCCTCCAATTAGACGCGTTTTCTTTTGACCGCTTCAACAGAACGCTTACCCTAACGTGGTGTCCATCGAATAATGAGAGAATTGGGTGTATTGATTTGTCATGCATTGCAGCGATTCTTGCAATAACTCCAAGCAATATTCTCGTAGCATCATCGTGCATGTAAGCATCTCTGATTCCTATCGAACCGTATCTTCTTGCAGCGCTTGTTTTTGCTGAACCACAAAGTGCAGCGATATCGGTTGCGGTGACCTCCAGTACTCCTATTCTAGATATCGATTGAATTGCGGTATCTAGGAAACTTACAGGTGACCCAAATGGGTCAAGATCAATCCACTGAAACGGAGCCTCAACCATCAATCGCTTTGCATCTCCGTTAATCCACTGGATTCCATCTTTGACGCTGTTTTGTGGTTTTGCATCGAATCTACTAGGCTCAGGAATCCAATCAATGCCATCTCCAATTGGGTGTTTTTCATGTGAAATTTGACCCCATGCTAGTGCATCTGAATCCAAGTCATTAGCTGTTATTCGCAATCTCTCCTGGTGGGGTACTTCTTTGCGCCATCTACGGGGTCTCACGCCAGTTGCACAAAGAGCATCTAAAACTCTGACAATTTTATCTTCGGGAACTAGCCAATTATTCTCCAAAGCATCGGCTAACAGTAGAACTGAACGTGTTCTAGCAGGCGCCATTGCCGGGTTGAGAAACCCTTCACCAGTTTTCGCCGCAGGCCCTCTAGGCATATGAGATGGTCTAGGCTGATGGTCTCTGAGGTGAACTAATGTTCTACCTTCTAGCCAGATGTGACCGGGCCAGCCTTCTGGTTCCATGTTTAGACCTCAATAATGCTCAAAGACAACACCCGGGTTGGAATGGGTGACCTTTCTTCCATTATCTACGACTTTTCCAATTATTGCGCATCCAGGCATTCTTTCCGATAACCACTCGTTGATATCTTCTGCAACGCTTGAATCGACTGCGATTATCATGCCACATCCCATGTTGAATGTTCTGTACATTTCTCTGTCGTTGACGTTTCCATTTTCTTGAATCCATTTGAACTCAGGTAGAACAGGTAGTGGGTCACTGATGTGCCATCCCAATGAGTCGTGGAGTCGCAAAAGATTGGATAATCCGCCACCTGTAACGTGACAAATGCCGTGAATGAAACTAGACGCACACGGACCATCCTGAATCAAATCTACGACTGGGTCACAATAGATTCGGGTTGGATTCAAGAATACTTCACCAAGGGTTATGTCCCCATTATTGAATCTCTCAATTCTACTTTCATCAACTGTGAATGGAGCAGAATCTTCCCAATTTGCTCCACAGTGGGAAATTACATTTCTTACTAAGGAATATCCATTTGAGTGAACCCCTGATGAGGGCATACCGATTAGTACGTCTCCTTCTTTCAGATTAGCACCGGTGATTTCTGCACCCTTTGGTAGCCAACCTAGCGCTGTTCCAGATAAATCCAATTCAGTTACAATTCCAGGTAGGCTTGCGGTTTCTCCTCCAGCTAATGTAACCCTGGCCCTTCTACATGCCTCTGCAAGGCTCGCACCAAGGGCTGCATGAATTTCAGGGTCTGGCTTTGGTACTGCAATGTAGTCCACAAACGCAATTGGTTCAGCGCCAACACAAAGTAGGTCATTGACGTTCATTGCCATGCAGTCGATTCCTACTCCTGCCCACTGTCCTAACTTTGTGGCTATGGATAATTTAGAACCCACTCCGTCTGTCGCTAATGCAAGATAGTTGTCACCGAACTCGACTAGACCTCCGAAACCGCCGGGTAAATCCACAGGTGCGCCTGGAGTTCCTGACTTTCTAACAGAACGAGATAATGCACCAACTAAAGCGCCTACAGCATTTCCTTCTAGGTCGATATCTACGCCACTTCCAGCATAGTTCAACTCTTCTGCCATGACATCACCCAAACGCGTCACTCTCATCATGGTGCCGATTCAATCTTAGATGCTAGCCACGGCAATGAGAGGTCTAATCTGTGGTCAATTCCACTGTGTGTCCCGGGAAATTCTTCCCATTCGTGGTCTATTCCTAGCTCTACCATTCGAGTATGTAATTGCCTCAAGCCGTATTGGATGTTGTACTGATCTTTGTCTCCAACATCGATAAAGCATGGGGGTAAGTTTTGATGGACTTCAATCATCCGAAGTGGGTCCCATTCGAGCCATTGAGCCCACTTTTCATCATCGAATTTGCAATTCTTATCTACAGGTAAACTTCCGTCACTGTAACTTGCAGCCATTGCTAAAATCATCAATGCGTGAAAATCATCGCTACTCATGGATGGACTCTCTTTGATGTGTTTGAGGAAACCTTCCTCGCCTCCATGAGGACCAATTTGAGTTAAAGTTGAGGCCATCTCTATTCCAAATAACAATTCAAACCCACAGTCTCCTGAATGACAAGCAATTGCATCCCAACAATCATCCTTCATACCTCGGACCAGGGCTCCGTAGCCTCCACTAGATTTTCCTACTAAACCAAATCCAGATACGTCGTATCTGCTGGAAATTTCGTTACGCAGGTCTTGATTTAGCCAAGAGCCCCAATTTCCAATTATTTCAGAATTCACAAATTGATTGCCACCAAGGCTGGTAAATGTGTCCGGCATAACTAGAATTGATGGTTTCATTTTTCCTTCTCTCACCAATCGTTCATGGCGCTGAGGTAATGTTTCACTAAATGCTCTCCAATTGGCTCTTGCAAAACCCGTGCCAGTAAACGGTGCTAGGTAGATTATGCATGGAAGTGAGCCGCCAGAATTTGGAGGAATATGGACGACAATTTCTCTTTCAATCGGGTCCCCAAGCTGATTCTCTAACTTATCTGAAGTGAAACAGAATCTCTCCAAAATTCCTCGGATGGGTTCAAAAGAGTGCTCCGGCATGAACCTGTGATGGGCATCAAGGAAATGTGCTTGGCGGTATTCCAATGGAAGCCAGTGGAGGTTGAATGATGCGGTTTGGTTGCAGTGGAAATGAAGGGGAAGACGAGTTCAATCTCAATGATTATATGCATTCGCCAATGGCTGCATATGTCCGGTTGGGGGATTTGATATGACTATCCAAGAGTTTGATTTGCCCGCAAGATGGAGAACTTTGCTACTCGAGAACTACAGCGAAGCAATACACACAATCGAGGTTCAATGGCCCGATCTCAAGTCCCTAGAAGTCTCATATCGCGATATCGAATCGTTCGATCCAGACTTTGCACGCTCAATTATTGAAGAGCCAGAAAACAATACTCAAGCAGCGAATCAAGCGCTCAGACAATTGGTTGCAGAACTTGGTTCTCCAAAGAAAATTCCGTTTGTTAGAATAATCGAGTTGCCTCCAGATTCATCGAGGAAGGTACGCCAACTGAGAAGCGAAGATTTGGGCTCAATGATTTCTGTTGAAGCAATTGCTACCAAAATTGGTAAGGTTCTGCCTCGAACATATGAGGGTGTTTTCATCTGTGCAGCATGTGGTCACCTAAGCCGAGTGAATCAACCAAATGAGCAGGAACTAGTTGAACCAGTAGAGTGTTTCGAAATAGACGGTGGGTGTGGTAGGAAAAAGAACCAAACCAAATTCCATCAAAAAGTAGAGGAATCAATTCTAATTGATACACAATTCATTGAGTTGCAAGAGCCTCCAGAAAACCTACGCGGTGGTGTTCAACCAGAGAGGATTATGTGCATTGCAGAACATGACTTGGCAGGTAAATTGAATCCAGGGGACCGGGTTACGGCCAACGGCATGTTATTTGTCAGAAGCCAAAGAAAAGCAGGAAAAGATACACCAATCTTTGACATATTCATGCGAATCCATAGCATCCAAAGAGATAATATTCCGCTAGAAGAAATTCAGATTTCAGAGGATGAAGAAAGGCAGATTAAGGAATTGGCAAGGCGAGAAGATATTCACGATCTATTGACTCGTTCAATCGCTCCGTCGATTTTTGGAATGAGCAGACAAAAGGAGTCTCTCATGTTGCAGTTATTTGGAGGAGTTGCTTCCAAAGCCAAAGATGGTACGAGATTACGTGGCGACATACACATTCTGTTGATGGGTGACCCCGGTGTCGCTAAGTCACAGTTACTATCATACATGTCTCAAATCTCTCCCCGTGGCCGCTTTACTTCAGGTATGTCAGCATCAGCAGCTGGTTTGACCGCAGCCGCAGTTCAAGACTCAGCAGCAGATGGAAGATGGACCTTGGAGGCTGGCGCACTAGCACTTGCAGACCTTGGATTAGCAGCAATTGACGAGTTCGACAAGATGAATGAAAATGACCGCTCTTCAATGCACGAGGCGATGGAGCAACAGAGAATTTCAGTTTCAAAGGCAGGAATAAATGCAACATTGTCTACCAGATGTGCGATTCTAGCCGCTGCAAACCCGAAAGCAGGCCGTTTCCAGGCGGTTTCTGAGGTGCCATTTACTCAACAAATCAATCTCAAACCAGCACTTATTTCGAGATTTGACGTGATTTGGTTGCTGACAGACCAGCCAGCAGCGGAGCACGATTCTCTGATTGCAAATCACATCATGAACAACAGAGCAGGCTCAACACCAGAAATCCTAATTGAACAAGGAAGTGAAGTTGACCCTGCAAAATCTGCAAGACACGAGGGAGTTGACAATAAGGAAGGAATTGTCAATAGAGAACTAATTAGAAAATACGTCGCATTCGCTAAGAGAACAATTCATCCAATGCTCACTGATGAAGCACAAGAAGCACTGCGAGAGTTCTACGTCGAGACACGCAGAAAGGGAGGCGAATCGCACGATTCAATATCAATCTCGGCTAGAGCTATCGAGGGTCTTTACAGACTTGCTCAGGCATCAGCAAGAGTAAGACTATCTGAAGTGGCAACAATAGAGGACGCTGAGAGGTCAATCCGCTTGACAAGATTCTGGCGCCACGAATTGATGGGAGAAAACTTTGATGAGACAACTTTGCAATCTGGAAAGAAAGCAAACACAAGAAACCGAGAGAGAACAATTCTGGAAATAGTGCGCAGAATCTATACTGAAAGCGGCAAGATAGTAGATTTGAACGATGTATTTACTGAGGCGGGTAGACTAGATATCAACCGAGATACTGCAGAAGATATCATTGAAGCATTGTGCAGAGATGGTAGACTGATGCGTCCTGGTGGGTATGAAACACTACAACCTGTTTGATACGATGCTTCATATCAAGGAAATATTTCAGGTGTCAATATGGAACCTATTGGTGATGTAGCGAACCCTGCATCCCTAGACCCAGAAAGTCTTGGTTTCATGTGTGGAATAGAGGTTCATCAACAATTGGCAACTGGAAAGTTGCACTCTAGACAACCCGGTGAACTACATGACATCACTATCGAAACACTGCCGGAGGATTGGCAGCGTTATTACCGCAAATTACGCTCGTCATCAGGAGAAGGTGGCGCTGTTGATGTAGCTGCAAGATTTGAGGCTAGGAGAAACCGGTCGTTCGTGTACTGTCAAGCACCTAATGCAGGCCTGATTGAGTTGGACGAACAACCACCTTTGCCTCACGACGAAGACGCTCTAGATATCTCACTAACCGTTTCTGGGATGCTAGGAGCACACCCAGTCCCATTACTACAGACAATGCGCAAAACAGTAGTCGATGGTTCCAATACAAGCGGTTTCCAGCGAACTACTCTAGTCGCCACAGACGGAGTATTGGAAACAGATGGCGGCCCAGTTGGAATAGATGTACTATGTCTAGAAGAAGACAGTGCGCGCAAGTTAAACAGTGAGTTGACTCCATCGGGCGAAGTAGTAACTTGGAACTTGGACAGGCTCGGAATCCCACTCATCGAAATTGCAACTGCGCCTGATGTAAAGACACCAGACCACGCAAAGCAAACTTCGATCGCTCTTGGCAGAACATTGCGAGATACGAGGAGAGTTCGCAGGGGACTTGGCAGTATCAGACAGGACTTGAATGTCTCAATTATGTGTGGAGACAGAGTTGAGATCAAGGGTTGTCAGGATTTAGAATGGATTCCAAGAATCATTAGATGTGAAATGGCAAGGCAGCTCCATTTTTACAGGCTAGCAAACCAACTCAGAGAGATGCACGGCCTTTCACTGCTACCTAGTGACAGAAGGGAGGAATCAGAATCGATTGCGAATCAAATTAGTCAACTATTACCACTCAATTTGGTGGATGTTTCCTCACGATTTTCCTCTTGTGAGGCAAAGAGAGTGAAGCAAGGGCTTGCTGAAAAATCGGTAATGTTAGCGCTACCATTGCCAGGGTTCTCAGGCTTGATTGGAACAAAAGAATTCGATGCTGACGGCGCACAAATGCCACGGTTGGGAAGAGAACTTGCAGGTGCAGCTAAATTAGCTGGCGTAGCCGGTGTATTTCACTCAGATGAATTACCTGCTTATGGAATCGAACAGGAATTTGTGGATGCAACAAGGGAAGCATTGGACGGATGCGATGCTTTCGTATTGTGCTTGGCACCAAAATGGCAAGCAGAGTTGGCACTTGAGAGTGTACTCAACAGGGCGCGCATGGCATTCGAAAGAATCCCTCAAGAGGTTAGAAATGTGGTCATCCGTAAAGGTTCACCTGAAGACGGAACTACAACTCCAATGCGACCATTACCTGGTGGTGCGAGAATGTACCCGGAGACAGACATTCCTCCACTATCTATCTCGCAAGACATGTGGAAACAGGTAATGGAAAACCTACCAATGAGTCAAGATGAAAGGCGTTCAAGACTAGAAAAGTTCGACATTAGCGAGGACCAACTCAAGCAGTTACTTTCTAGAGAACTAGACGACCACTTCGTATCTCATTCACAAGGCGTTCCTCAGAAAGCATGGGCTACGATGCTATTGGAAAATGAAGGCGATGTAGGGCTGATGGCGCTAGTTCTTGCTACAAAAGAAGCAGGACATGTCACAAGAGAAGGAATGCAAGCCTTGCTCGTAGAGTTTGACGGGAAAAACCCGACCATAGACCAACTTTCTTCTAAAGCACAAGAGTTGGGGTTGAAGCCTGCAGATGCTAGCGATTTAGCCGATATTGTTGCTAAGGTTGTATCAGATCGCCTCGATTTCGTTAAGGAAAGAGGCATGGGCGCCATGGGTCCACTGATGGGACTTGTGATGAAGGAATGCGGTGGCGCTGCAGATGGAAAGCAAGTCAGTGCTCTACTGCGAGAAGAAATCACGAGGCATGTTTGATGAGGCAAATACTCGTTGTATTTTGCTTGTTTACATGTTTATTGGTTCCGAATTCAGTTGCTGGTTCAAGTAATCAAGAAAATTGGGAAGTGGATCTTGAAAACGGATACATATCCACGAAACCGATTTTTGTAGGCGACCAAGTCATTGTCAGAACATCCGGTTTTTGGACTGGAGAAGACAGGCCTCACGTATACTCATTCGACGTACAAAGTGGGATTGAGAACTGGCGATTTTCAAATCCCAATTCGACTAACCACGACATGAGCCCACTTCTTCATATCAGTGCAGGCCAAGGCGAATGTGGCACTTGGTCGGACATGATTTTAGTAGCATGGACCGATGGCAGGGTTACAGCCTTGAATCCGGATGATGGCGGCTTAATTTGGTCATCAAAAACTGAGGTGGTAACTTGGGGAATAACTGGAGCGATGGCACAAGATGGTGACAATATCGTAGTACCTACAAGACAAGGACTGTCGAGATTTTGTTTGAGTGATGGCACTGAAAATCTAAGAGTTGACTTACCTCAATTAGGTTGGAGAAATGGAGTAACTGTCACTGATGATAGTTACTTGTTGGGTAATGAAGAGGGGGTTCTCAACATTATTTCTAAGGATGGTATTGTCGCAAATATCACTCTAAGTCAGGGCATGATTCGCCATCCGCCAATAGTCACTGCTGCAGGAATAGTCTCCCATTTGCAAACTAGCTCGGGTTCTGCAATTTATCTGGATGCTGAATTGATTTCCGAAGAGGGTAGTTCACCAGCGATTCCAGTGAAAATTGGCAATAAAGTGTACTTCGGGACCAGCGAGAGTGTCAGTGTGTGGGTGTGTGAGACCGATTGCGTCCTAGATGGTAGGTCAGACTTCCACACGAATGGTGAAATCACCATTGAACCTAATGGAAATGATTCTGTTTTGTGGTACCCAAGAAATACTCAGCAGGGAGGTTGGGGTTACGGAATTCCCGGTGAAGAGATCGAATTGTTTTCCTCAAGTCATGACACATACACCACAGCAGGAATGTCCTTTGGCCCAAATGGTGAGATGGCATTTGGGAGTGATGCAGGAGTATTAGTGGTTATTCTAAGTGATGAAGATCTAGAATCAATCCAAAAAGATGAGAGTCGCAGTTCATCTTTCCAGGCACACCCAGCACATTTTCTGATGGTTGGTTTACTCCTAGGAATTGCTTATTCGACGTACAATTCTAATCGTGATATGACAAACAAATTAGGGGTGCTACTGATACTTGTCGTAGCGATTTTTGCGCTTCCAACTGTTTCAGAAATGTGGTCGAAGGAGGTTGACAAACTCACAGTGGGGCCTGGAGATTGGAATGACGATTGGCCAGACTCGTGGAAGGAAACCCAAGTAGTAGTCTTTGAATTACCAGATGGAGAGGTTGCTATTGGTGGCTTAACTGGTTACGAGAATGTTGAGCAGTTGACAGATGCTGCAGCTTTGGAATTAGGCCTAACCATCGAAAAGGAGTCCTACAGCCTAGGAGAAATGGTTGTATCAATCGATGGACACGAATTAGAGGGTTGGGAATTCACCCTAGATGGAGAGAGAACGCCGGTAGGAATTTCTCAAGCAGAGGTAGGCGAAGACTCAGTTGTAAGATGGTCGGCAGCGTGAAGTTGAAATCTTGAACCCCACACGGTGTAAACATGGTAATGACCGACGGGGTCCATGGAACCGCTCTTGGCCCTGTTGAAATGCTAGTACTGAATGTGATTTTGATTTCATTCTCTTTCTTCCTGCTGTGCCGTCCAACCCAATCCGCAAAGCGCGAGATTTTGGTGTTAACAAGCATAACTACAGCAGCAGCAGCAAGCCGTATTTTGCTTGAGCCATTCCCTAACGTTCAGCCACTGACTCTGATGTGTTTAGTTATGGGTGCATCACTGGGTGCTCGAAGGGGAATGGCGTTTGCTGTAATGGCTACAATGCTCTCAAACATCGTCCTGTCACACGGGCTCTGGACATTCTTCCAAGCGACCGGTTGGGCCGCAGTAGCATTTGCTGGCTCACGACTAGGACTAGTCACAGAGTCACAAGTTGCCATGAAGAGACTCCTTTATGCAGCCGTGGTAGCCTCAGTACTATTCGATTGGTGGGTTTCACTATCCGTCCTTTCAAGCCTAGCAACGGTTTCTGATTTCGGAATCTATCTGCTAAACGGATTACCATTCGATGCCATCCATGCTATCGCTAGTATTGCAAGTGCAGTATGCATCGCTCCTTACCTGGCAAATCTACTACACGTTGAAACCGCTACTCTAGAAGATCCACTCTCTATTGGTGAGGCTGATGTCATCACTGCCTAATGAAGTCACGATGGTCCTAGTGACTCGTGATGACTTGAAATTGTCAAAGGGCAAACTCGCTGCACAGTGCTCGCATGCTGCGGTAAACTGCGCAATGAAAGCGAAGAAAAAGGCTATGCGTCTCTATGAGAGATGGAATAATTTTGGAGCGAGGAAAATTGTGGTCAGAGCAGATGATGAGAGCCATCTCAGGCAATTGTATGCAAAGGCCCTTGAGGGTAGTCTAGTTTGTGATTTGGTAAAGGATGCTGGTCACACCGAAATCCCACCTGGTACGGTTACTGTGTTAGGAATCGGTCCCGCTCCAAGAGCCGCAGTTGATGCCATCACAGGAGACCTGAAACTGCTTTGAGTAAAGTCGGTTTAGCATCACCATGCGCGAGTATCCTTCAGACCGTGTCGACGTCAGAAGCGACACTGTAACTCAGCCCACTCAAGCCATGCGTTCAGTAATGGAAAACGCCAAGGTTGGTGATGATGTTCTAGGAGATGACCCAACGGTAATCGAATTACAAGATCGTGTTGCAAAGATGTTCGGCAAAGAAGCCGCTTTATTCGTGGCTAGTGGAACAATGGCAAACGCAATTGCACTGAGAACCCATACCTCTCCTGGTGACGAAATAGTCTGCGACAAAACCGCTCATATCTACAAGTATGAAGGCGGAGGATATGCTGCCCTATGTGGTGCATCAATCTCCCTTGTCGAAGGCGAAGGTGGCCTAATGAAAGCTGAACAAGTCAAGAAGGCAATTCGCAAGGCAGAAGGCTCAGGTTCGCACTATCCAGATGGAACCTTAGTTTGTGTTGAAAACACATCTAACCTCGGAGGAGGAGCATGCTATACTCAAGAAGCGCTTGATGAAATTGCTGCGGTTGCAAAGGAGAATGGATGCGCAACTCATATTGACGGTGCTAGAATCTTCAATGCATCCATTACAACAGGAGTAGATGTTGCTAGAATGTGCAGAGATTATGATTCGGTTTCGATTTGCCTCTCCAAAGGATTAGGTGCGCCGGTTGGCTCAGTTTTGGTTGGTTCTCAAGAATTTATCAACAAAGCACACCGCTGGAGGAAGATGTTCGGTGGTGGCTGGAGACAAGCAGGTGTTCTTGCAGCTGCTGGACTACACGCACTAGACCACCACATCGAACGTCTGACTGAAGATCACATTCGAGCAAGAAGAGTTGCAGAAGCGATTGATTCTATGGACAATTTTAGCGTTGATTTAGAAGCGGTTCAATCCAACCTAGTATACGTAAATTGTAACATACCTGCCTCTGATGTTGTAGCATCATTGGCTGAACTTGGAGTCGACATGTTCGACCTTCCTTACAACCGAGTAAGGGTTGCAATCCATCTACACATTACCGATGAAGACGTTGACAGAATTATTGCTGCCTTCGCTGCACAATAGCTGCTGCAAACATCGTGATTCCAATTACTGCAACAAGCCCAATACTTGGCAAGCTGTCTTCATCATCTTCTTCAGAGACTTGAGGCTCTTCTTCTGATTCCTCTGCTTGTGGTAGAATTACTTCGTGAATTAGATGCACTTGCAAGTCATTGCCGTCATAGGCTGTTGGTATTGTAACTTCCATTGTGCCGGTTGTTGCGTTTCCTAATCCAATGATGCCTCTTACACTGTTATTGTAGTATTCTTCTTCGTTTCCACCGTCGGGGAAGTAAGCGAGTTTTTCTACAATCCAAAGCGATGATTCTATTTGGCTGCCATCCGGGAAGTTCGCCATATCTACGACGAGATTCCAAGTCACAACAGGGTTTGAGCCATTTGAAACAGCCCAGCCTAGGGAGGATGAACCAATTCCCAAATTCAGTGAATTTTCTAGGTTCTGATTGTAATCATCTTGCAGAGAGTCGCCGTCCGGGACACTACCTATTTGACGAATAGTTCCGTTGAAAACAGCGGTCGGTGGTATTCTCTGGTCGTATCTTTCTATCCACCTATCGTCTCCCTCTTGTGAGCCAAGGGGGTCCTCGCTTTCTCCGATAAATCTGTGGAAGTGATATGTTTGCATGCTGTTTTCAGCCTCAATTTCTTTCAGAGCCTTTTCTACCGATATGCAATTTGTGCACCAGGTTGCAGTGTAATCTTCAACAATTGCAGGTAAATCAGAAAGCGTGCTTGAAGCATTACCAGACTCATTTGCATCTAGATACATTCCACCAAATACAGCCCCAACATCCTCTAAAGTCTGGGGACTTCCTGCTTGAGTACTTGGCATTGGCGATAATAACAGAGCCAATGTGATTAGTAAGATTCGGGCGCGCATACAACCTCCACTTGTCCCTTTATTTTGAATGATTTTGTTTTAGGTTTGAGGCGTGGGTTCAAGAACCACCGTCACAGAGTTTGCCCGTTGGCGGGCCTGAATATGTTGACCGAACAAGTCGTAGCAGAGACCCAACTGTCGATGGAGGCAGTTCCCGCCGGTCAAGCTATGCCGGATTGGTTGATATCTTCCTTAGTTGAAGGAAAGCGATTGATGGTTATCCATCCCTCTGAACAATGTAGGAAGCAATCCATTGAGAGGTTACACGAATTAGGTGCTGGAAAAGCGATCGATCCATCCCATCACTTGACAATTAACCGCTTAATCAGTATTTTACATGTAGACCTTCGTCTACCAGTGTTAATTTCAGACGATGGAATTTTGTTTGAAAAAACCCACAGGGCTTTGAGTGTAGAAGCATCTGGAGAAACCTTTTCTGGTCTTCTTTCTAATCCTAAACACAAGTGGTCTCGCTCAAGAACCCGGAGACTACTATCGCTTTACAAGGAGTTGACCAAACTCAAGAGACCGTGGGACTGGGAGGAAGACCCTGGTGCAAGAATCTGCGATGGGGTCCTCCAAACGATGGAGTCAAAATTGCAAGCAACTCATCCACTGCGTCTGAAAAGAACCGTTTGGCAAGCCCTGAAGGATACGAAGAAAATACCGTTCACGATATCTGATGTTGAAGGTATCATAATGTTAGACCACCCTTCAAATATTTCAGAGGTAGAAATAGAAATAATTAGAGAAATTTCGAGATTGAAACCTGTTCATCAATTGGTAAACCCTGGGTCACACAGGCTTGGTTTCCATGGCGAATATATCGAAGATATCTCTCCGATAAGAAGAAATGACGCTTTACCAAAATGGGTCCCGTCTCATGACGTTTGGGCGCCAACCATTCCACCGGGCTGGTCATCACCGATCTCTGAAAAACGAAACAGAGTAATCAATCACGTGATGTGTGAATCCAATAGCCAGACTCATCTGGCATTAGCAAATATCCTAAGTCAAATCGAAGGAGATATTGTTGTTGTAACAGGGGATTTAGAGAGTCTGAATGCCCGCTTGAGTCCTTATTTACA
The DNA here is from genome assembly GCA_036160735.1 of Thermoplasmatota archaeon. Lineage (GTDB taxonomy): Archaea > Thermoplasmatota > Poseidoniia > Poseidoniales > Poseidoniaceae > MGIIa-K1. Next base: position 9,295 of record JAYYDR010000017.1, on the reverse strand, counting down.
TTCAATAGGATACCATTCAAAGGAAGAATCTGTGAAGGTAAGAGATACGAGTGGTGTAGCACGAATACTCTCTATTGCCAATATCTCTAGAGGAGAAGAGGCATGGTCCCTCAACAAACTAACACAGTTATGGAATCAAATCGAATTACCAATGGTTTGGGAAATACTAGATTTGCAACACCCAGTCCATCAAGATTGGAAACCGAGATTGCATCCTGAGATACTTTCAGAGATAGCGAGGGGATTCCATCTACTTGGTGGAAGAGGCGCGTTGAGAAGATGGCAATCCACATTGAGCACTGCAAGGCCAAGGGCTGGCGTAAACACAAAGCAAAGGGAACAGAAACTAGAGGAATGCCAATGGTGGATCTCATGCATTTCGAATTGGCTCTACCCAACATTGTCAGGTTACGATAAAAATGACGTGAACAGAGAATTAATCGGCTGTTCGACAGGGGAACAACTTCCTCTACCAAACCAGCCAAAAGATGTGATAGGTTGGATAAATTCTTGTTTGAGTCAGATAGACTGGGCTAGACTTGCGTCACGTGATGAATTGTTTTCAAACACTTTACCTGGATTGCAGAATTTCACTGCTTCAATCAATAGGCTAAAAGAAGAAAATATTGGATTGAACTCTGAAGATTTCATTGAAATTTTAGATTTAGTTACTTCCCACGATAAGATAAAACGCAACATCTCTAGCGATAACGGAATCAAAATTTTATCTCCTTCTCAGGCATATGGGATTCAATCGGAGTATCTTATTCTCTGCGATATCGATGCAGATTCTTGGTCGATGAAGACTCCGCAGGTGCCTTGGTTGGATGAAGGTACTAGAATGAAAATAGGCCTGCACAGGCCTGATGAACCACTAAGAGTGGCGAGACACCAACTCAGACATTTTCTAAATTGTTCACAAAAAATTCTAATCATTGATTCCAGCATTGAAGAGGGAATTGAGTTGACAGGTCCTTTGGATGAATGGTTCAATGAAGTATCCAGAGATGGCAACCTCAAAAGCCTAAATGAAGCACCTAGTTATCTCGACTCGAGTATCTGGAATCCTGAAACAGTCGATAGGTCCTGGGAATGGAAGATTGTTCGTAAGCAGTCGAAATTAGTCTACCGAGTAGCATCGATGGAAATCGAAAAGACTGTGGTTAGAACTCACAGAAGTGGTTTCTTAGGCCGTGACGAAATACAACGAGCAGGCTTAGCATCAATAGAATCTCGTAACCCAAAACTCCAGCCTCTCAATCCAAAAGGACTCATAGTTGCTGCCGAAACCGAGGTGTTGAGTGATCAATTATCTAGAAGAAGAACCGGTGACGATTTAGGAATCGGGCAAATTCATCCTTTTGCCAGTGCATCTCAGAGAATATTATCCTCTGACATGAAATTACTCCCAACCAAGACAAAGCCAGCTAATGCAAGGGAATCAAAAGTGTGGCCTCACCTAGGAATAATGGCGAAAAAAGGCCTTGGAATTCCGATCGACCCTAGACCAATTCAACCTCCATCTACTACCCTGAAAGAGTTAGATGAAATCACGGGACGGAGTACAATAAAACTCAATTTACCGAAGGTTTGGTCACAAGGGAGACTCCAATCTTGGCTTGAATGTCCACGCAGAGCTTGGTTTGAGAAACACATGTACCTAGGTGACAATGACCAAATGGAGGAAGATTTGGCAGCCTCAACTCGTGGAAACATTGTCCACGTCGTGGAAGAAGCAATTCTTCGAGCCCATGGGCTAGATGAGAATGGTGTAGCCTCCACCCCTTCTCCACTCTTTGCAGGCGGTTTGGGTAGTGTTGAAAATGCTTGGCAAATCGCTTTGGAGACTCTAGCGGAAAATGCAACCTGGATGAGAAGAGAAGACGGTATTTCTGCACATCGTTGTAGAGATTTGATTGGAGTCAGCCCAATCCAATGGAAGGAGTGGCTAGAACATGCCTCGCCAATTCCAATAGGTGGAAGAATCGGGCGAATGATAGAGAGTGATTTTGCTCTTACCAACGTAGCACCAATCGCAACGGAGTGGGAACTTTCAGGCGAAAATGGAAAGCATGTAAGAATAGAATTGCCAGAATCATCTGAAGATTCATTTCTGCTTCGTGGTCGTATTGATAGGGTTGACCAATTAGTCAGCATTAACACAGAAGAAATAGAAACTCAGGAAATTGTGCCATTAGATTTCGACTTAGATAATCCTCCAAAATCTAGGCGGTTGGTTATACTTAGAGACATCAAATCAATCGATGGCACAAAAGACAACGGCGACAATGAGAGGCATTTGAAGGGAATTTTCAATGAACTACAATTGGCCCTATACGCAAGAGCGTGGGAGGTTGCAAATCCGGGAGATAGAGTGATTGGCGTTGGTGCAACTCAGGTTGGTAACCAAACCCAGCATTATGTTGAAATCGACCCGGAATTCATCGACTTGTGTACCGAATTGAACGTTGGAATTGTAGGCGGAGACACTCATGGGCACTACAGAATGCCAGGCGACTCAAGGGATGAGAAATCAAACCCATTTAGAGCTTGGATGAGAGAAAGAATCACTACAGCAATCCGTGTAATAAATAGTGCAAAGTCCGGCAATATCCATCCAGAACCCTCACGCATGTGCAAATACTGTCCAGTTAGTGACGCTTGTCCAAGCGCCCAAAGAGGTGATTGGTGATGGTTGAATTCAATGTCTCACAGAGCCTTGGTTTGGACATCAATCGGCATATTGCCATAGACGCTGGTGCGGGTACTGGAAAGACTACAGTAATGGCAAGCAGATACCTTCAGCACCTTCTTTCAGCCGAACAGAGAGCGACTCGGATTTTACCTTCTGCACCAAGAATCCCTCTGAAGGGAATGGGGGCAATTAGGGTACCATCCAAGGAAAGAACTGATATTGAAGATTGGCAAGGGCTGTTGCCTACTGAAACTGTTGCTATCACGTTCACTAAAAAGGCGGCAGCAGAGTTGAAAGGTCGCATAAGAAGATTGATTGCAAATTTAGATTCAGAAAAGGAAAACAGGTTGAGAAAACAAGGCGATGTAGCTATGCTCCTGTCGCTGGTCGACGACGCTCCGATTTCAACGATTGACTCGTTCTTGTCCTCGATTGTATCTCCTTGGATGGGGTTGGTTTGTGAGGACCCCACCAGTGAACAGTTGGAGGAAGATGGTGCAGTATTCCTGAGAGATGAGGCAATTAGGACAGCATGGAGGCTGCAGAGGGGATTGGAAGGTAAAGAGGTAGGAATGTCTGGAGACATTGAAGCCTTCCTTGAATCACGAGATAGACTGTCGGTATTACTCGGTGGCCAGGATTCATCTGCAAAGGTCGTCAAAGGTATGCTAAAGCGCTCCCTGTTCGTTGAAGAAGCATCGAGAAAATTACAACTAAGCGCTGATGGTAGTCTTCAGGCCGAATCCTTAGATCAATTATTTTTGCAACCAGTGGCAGATTTTATCGACGGTTGGTTTCAATCATTCAGAGGACATGTCTTGGGTTGGGTAGATGCTTGGCTCGATGCTAGTGCTGCGTTTGTAACCGGAGCTGACGAACCTGTGGGAATGACTCGATTCCGTTATGTTCAGTTCTTGAGCACTTTAGAACCCGAAGAACAAATTGAAAAAATACAGTGGATTTGGTTGGTATCTCACGCAGTTACAACAGCTTCTAATCTCAAGGATATCAATTGTAAATCGCTTTACAGAGCAAGGCCGCCAAAAGGTAACGGATGGCCTGCAGGCATCATGACAAAAGGCAATTGCCCTCTTCAAAATTCGGTTAAAGACATGATATCAGCAAATGCAGAATCCTATGCAGATTCGATTAGAAAAATGCTCCATACCCCAGTAGGTTTACTGATTAGGATTCTAGGCCAATCATCTCACTTATTGAATCCTCAGATTTCTGACCCTGAGCCCGTGCCCGGCCAAACAGCATATCCTCCACGATTGGGAGTTGATTTGCCTCAAACTCCTCCTTCACTAGAAATGAGATTAACCACTGAATTAGAACTTCAAGTCGTTCGTGATTTGTTTATCGTGAACACGGGCGTAGGTGAGATTTTGTCTCGATTGAAATCGCAGGAAGGTGTTAGAGATCACGACGACATGCATCGATTAGCAGAGGACCTACTTCTAACGAGGTGCCCATCTGTCTGCAGAGAATGGTATCCAAAATCTGTAGTTGACGCTTTGGATTCTTTAGGGGAAAAACCATGGCAGGACGGGCATTTATTCCGTGCGATAAGTGCAAGTCAAGGCAACGAAGATGTTCACAAAGATTTGATGCGAAGAATAGGAATTCTCAGAGATTTGAGAAGACAATATCGCGCATTTATCATTGATGAATACCAAGATACAAACCCCCAGCATTTCAGACTTTTAGCAAGGCTTTGGGGAAGAAGGAGATTGGAGGAAGGTGAACCTGCACCACCAGCCTCTGAATGGGATCCAACAATCTGTATTGTCGGCGATATGAAGCAGTCAATCTACCGATTTAGGCAAGCAGAAGTTACTGTAATGCGTAGGGCTGTTACTGCAATTCGGGAAATGAACAGAGAAGAGTTAGCGATGGAGAATCGCACCGATTCGTTGAGAAGGCCAGACTTTGCAAAAGACCCAAGAGTGGTAAAGTCGATGTCATTCAACAAAGGAACTGAAATCAAGGACAAGGGTCAAGAAAGAAGGGAATGGATACCATTTTTAGAAGGCGATGATGGAGAAGACGTATCTCCAGAATCCTTAATTCGACGTAGAGAAGGCCACATTGAAATGTCGACCAATCACAGGACTTTGCCTAAATTGATGAACACAATGAATGTGATTTTCGAAGATACATTTTCAGAAAGACACCACTTGCTGCCAGGGCCATGGCACGCTGAATCTCAAGATTTGGACCCCGCTAGAGATTCAGAACGGATCGCAAAATTGGAGTGGGTACTTCCTGCAAGAACCGGAGTTGGCCCTAGGCCACTCGAGATGGGCAAAGGTATCGACCCATTCCAGTTTGATGGATCCGATGATAGAGAACTCACTGCGAACTTACTCGCAAAGAGAATTGCGGCTCTTGTTGGCGGTAAACCAGCACGAATATACAATTCGAATGATAAGTCGTGGATAGATGTAAGCGAGGATAAAATCTACCGCCCAGAAGACATCATGATTCTGGTGGCATCCCATGCAAGGGTTCCTCTTCTGGTCAAAGCTTTGGATGAGCATGGTGTTCCAGCAATTGCAGGTAAGCAAGGTATGCTGATGTTCAGACCAACAATTCAGACATTGATGTCACTTCTTTGGTTGTTTATCTCTCCGTATAACAAGACCGCCGCATTAGCAGTAACTCGTTCAGCAATCGTAGGAATGAACGATTCAGAAGTCATAGCATATTTCCAAACAAGTGATGGAAATCATCTCAGCAATCTAGCAAAATATGCGCCAACCGATGAAGTAAAATCTCTCTTTGAGAGGTTGAACTATTTTGTAGAGAACGGCAAGGTAAGGAAAGCGATAGAGGTAGCAATAGACAATTCCGATTTGTTGTATGCATTCCCTAGAGAGGGAGACAGACAAGACATTGAAAATTGGATTTCTATGTATGACAGGATTTCAGAAAGTTGCGGCGGCGATGCAGCATTGATTTTCAATCAACTTAGAGAACTGAGTAATTTGGAAAAAGATGGGCCAAAAAGCAGTTCATCGGGTACTGGTGGCGCAGTTCAAATCATGACAATTCACGGCTCAAAGGGTCTTGAAGCACCAGTGGTCGTGGCCTATGACATATTTGCTACTGGAACAAGAGATTCATCATTCTCATCATCGGATAACGTCCTAGTAACACCCGACATTATTGCAGGTAGAATACATCCATGGCGTGGTATTAGTAAGCCAAAAAGCGGCCTGTGGACAGTTGCCCATTTATTCGACGATGGGCAGCAGAGAGCGGAGAGAAGAAGGCAATTCTATGTCGCTTTGACTAGAGCCAGGGACCGCTTGATTATCGCAGGCACTCCTAGTGAGGGTGCTGTAGTTGATGAAAATGAAAGAATCAGCTTCAAACGAGGAAAAGGTCGTCAAAACATGGGTTACATGTTCCTCGATGGATTAGCCTACGCCAGTATTAGTTCAGGAAATGAGGGATGTGCTTGGTCGCAAGGAGGTCTAGAACAAGAAGGAAATACAATTGCACTGAATCCTGGTGAGTTAATTGGGCAATCCTATCTTGGAGATGATTGCGTTGAAGGAATTTCCATATTCCATCATCCTGATTGCTTTGAGCAAAGCGAGAACACCGCTTTGGTGGAATCTTGGAAGGAAAGGTTAGAGTTGGCAAAGAGCCCAGTCGAAATCGAAGACACTAGAGTAGTGCGAAAAATCACTTGCTCGGTTCCGATGACATCACATGGATTAGATGCCGCTTGGTCCTGTCGAAGGCGTCATTGGTTGACTAACAAAATGAATTGGAATGCGGAGCGGTTCGACTTAATCGCCGATGAGTCCGATGCAGGAAGATGGCCGAGTGCAGCAGAATTTGGTTCCCTATTCCACAGGCTACTAGAGATCGGTCTAGCCAATCCAGGTTCCACAACTACAGACCTCGATGCCAAGTGGACAGAGTCACAAAGTGATAATTTGACAAATTCCAAGACAATAGAAGAAGTCATGGCTCAATCTACTATTTCTGAGGAAGATGTTCTTGAGAGAACAAAATTACGGCTGCTGCACTTAGGAAAGTTAGCAAGAAACGGTTCGCTTGGAAGTCTAGTTACGGGCGAAAAGTATGACGGATTTGTAGTGGAAGGGTTGAGGACAGAGTTACCGTTTTACCTATCTCTTGAACACAAACCAACGGGCCTGCAAAGAACTTCTTGGAGTCCTCGCGGAGAGTTTGTTACATCAGAAATTGAAGCGATAAAATCCATCTTCAATGGGAGGGCAGATTTAGTGTTAGCATTGAGAGATGATGAAGGCCAAGGATGGCTTCAAGTCGTGGATGCCAAGACAAAGCAGTGTCTGTACGGGTTCAATCCCTCAAATCCACTGGAAGGAAATGATTTACAAATTTCCCTGGATGAGAATTCACCATATCCTACTACTGAAGCAGAGGAAGAAATTCTCCAAGAACACAGGTTACAACTGACACTTTACAGCATTGCGCTTGAAGTTGCAGAGATGGCAAAGCCAATAGAACAGAGAAGGAAGATTTTGCCACCTGCGATACAAGTTTCAGCGTCTGGCAGAATGATTAGGATGCGTGACGAAGAATTCGAATTGGCAAAGCGAGATTTGGATTCCCTAATCCAATGGTCGGGAGAAGTGTCGGTTGCAGATGAAGGGAAAGAAGCACCACAGAGGCTTCCTGTTGAACAAAAATCCACGTGTGAAAAGTGCCCGTTCTACACTGGAACAATCAAGTTATGCGGCCCTATTGGTGAGAAGCTTGGCCCAACATGACTAGGGTTCCGGGGAAATTCTCTTTTCCAGCAACTTGATGGATTTCAACATTTTTGAATCCAGCATTAACCATTGCAGATTTCCAGTCATCGATAGATAATGTAGTCATGTGAACTCCAACATGTTCAGGCCAAGTTAGCGATTCTTCATGCTCCAAATAATGATCTACGCCTGCGACTAATATGCCGTTTTCTTCTAGCCACTCGTCATGAATAATCGAGATCATGCCAGCAGGGTCATCTAGATAATACAAGAACTCCATAGTGTGTACAAGGTCAAACCTTCTGCCTGGGCTCCAATCAGGAAGCAGTCCTTGGGAGTATTTGTGATTCGAATCCTTTGATGTAGCTTTGTTAATCATTTCATTCGAACCATCAACACCTTCGCTATGACCTGCCCCTAATTCACTTAGCATTCGGGTTACCCAGCCATTGCCACAACCCAGGTCAATGGCTGAAAAACCGTCATTCAATTTTGGAACCGCCAACTCTAACATCGCTTGGACTGAAGCAGAATGTCCTCTTTCCATGCCCTCATCCTTGCCAATTAGCGCCCACTGAGAGAAGACGTCGACTGCTGCTTTTTTCTCCATGGTTTTATCGAGTTGAAGGCCATCAATAAATCGTACGGATTCATCGAAAGGAACATGTTCTGAGTATTTGTGCGCAATACATGCAAATCACTACACAAACAATCGATGAAGTTCTCTATCCCAAAATTGAAGCTCACACTACTGGATTTCTCGAGGTCTCAAATCTTCACACCATTGCATGGGAACGTAGCGGTAATCCAGACGGCATTCCAGTCATCGTTATTCATGGCGGACCTGGTGGAGGAAGTCAGCCATCATACCGCAGATATTTCGACCCAACGAAGTTCGATATAATCCAATTTGACCAGCGTGGATGTGGACAATCCACACCTTATGCAGAGTTGGAGGACAACAACACACATGCTTCAGTCTCAGATTTAGAGAAGTTGAGAGAACATTTCGGAATAGAAAAGTGGCACGTTTTCGGAGGGTCTTGGGGCTCAACTTTATCCTTAATTTACGCCCAAAATCACCCTTCACGTGTTCTTAGTTTGACTCTAAGAGGAATTTTCATGTGTCGAAAAAGTGAGTTGCACTGGTTTTACCAAGATGGAGCAAGTCACGTATTTCCTGATGCTTTTGAACCATATCGTGATCACATTCCGCTCGCAGAACAAGGTGATTTAATCAAAGCGTATTATGCAAGGCTAACCAACGATGATGTCGAGGTTAGAAGGGGTGCTGCAAGGGAATGGACCCGTTGGGAAATGGCTACAAGCAGGTTGTTCCCTGACCCTGAGTATCTAGATAAAGCGGAAGATTTGGATTTCGCAGTGGCATTCGCTAGAATTGAATGTCACTATTTCATCAACGCGATATTTGTTGAAGAAGCATATATTCTCAATCATGCAGCAAAGATTCAGCACATCCCAACAACGATTGTACAGGGGCGCTATGACATGGTTTGCCCTCCTCGGAGTGCGTGGGAATTACACAAGGCCATTCCAGACAGCAATCTGGTAATGGTTGGAGACGCAGGCCACTCCATGGGGGAGGTTAGTATTGCAAGGGAATTAGTAGCAGCTACCGATGCAATCCAATGATAGATAGAACATGATATGAGGCCACTATCAAGCGTCGGCTTGATATGTGGGACCAATGTGGGTATAGAATAAGGCGTAGCCTTAGGTGAGAGAAATGTCCGATGCAGGAACCATCACTCCAGAAACTCAAATCAAAGAACTCACAGAAAAACTTGAAGAAGAAACAGACCGTTTGCTCAAGTTGTATGCT
>JAYYDR010000016.1:0-6824 GCA_036160735.1 Thermoplasmatota archaeon | reverse complement strand
GTTGCCATCGATGTTTCTCTAGGCAATGATTCTCATCCCGAATCTTTCAAGAGAATTCGTAATGCCGTCCTTACATCATACATTATTGTGGGATTAATCCTAATCGGTAACCTGTTCTTTTACGCAGACTCCAGACATCGTCCATCCGCACCGTTTGTTGGGATGTTCTTTGCATTGGGTATTGGAATGCTGATTGCATGGGCTTTGATTTCTCAAGACGATTTGTTACTGGAAGCGAACAGTGGCTTGCGTGCTCAAATGCTGTCTAACGTTGTCCATCTACTTGTCAGTGGAACTGCAATGTTGGTCGCATCGCTTCTTGCCGTAGGCTTCACATTTGCAGCAATAACTGGTAGGGAGAGAAGGATTTTGTTTGAAGAAGAGTGAGATTTCTCTCACCCGTCGATTTGATAAAGGGAGGGCCGGTGGCCCAGCCGTTAGGTGATATCATGGCTAAGGGTACTCCATCTATGGGTAAGAGGCAGAAGACCACCCATATCCGTTGCCGTCGTTGTGGAAGAAACTCATATCACAAGCAAAAAGGAGTTTGTGCATCCTGTGGATACGGTGCAACTTCAAAGATGCGTTCATACGGTTGGGCAAAGAAGACTCACCGCCCCTGATTCCTTCTAAAAATTAGAGAAAGGGCTGTAAAGCCCCTGCGATTAGGTTTGGTCGGGCGAGACAAATGTGTGGAATAATCGGTCTCGTTGGAAGACGTGGTTATCACATCAATCAACTATTGTATGACGGTCTTACCGTATTGCAGCATAGAGGTCAAGATGCTGCTGGAATAATGACCGAACATCAAGGTCGCTATCACCTGAGAAAGTCCAACGGACTAGTCAAAGACGTGTTCTTCAAGCGCCACATGCAAAATTTACTGGGCTCCATTGGGATTGGCCACGTGAGATATCCTACTGCAGGTTCATCTTCTGCTGCTGAAGCACAGCCGTTCTACGTTAACTATCCATTCGGTATCTCTCTTGCACACAACGGAAATCTAACCAACGCTGAAGAAATAAAGAATCTATTGACAAGTTCTCATCGCAGGCATGTAAACACTAACTCAGATTCTGAATTACTACTAAATTTACTCGCTATGGAATTACATTCCAGAACTCATAACCTCGACATCGACGGTGAATTACACGTTGATGTGAACACCATTTTTTCCTCAGTGTCTGCACTTCACAAGCAGATCTCTGGAGGATATGCTTGTGTTTCGCTAATCTCCGGGCTTGGAATTCTTGCATTCCGGGACCCAAATGGCATCAGGCCACTTATTTTTGGAAGCCGTGAAGTTGAGGGCGAAACTGAATGGATTGTAGCCAGTGAATCTGTTGCAATTCACGCACTTGGTTTTGAGGTAGTAAGAGATGTAGAACCCGGTGAAGCGATTTTCCTAACTTCAGCGGGTAAATTCTTCTCCCAGCAGTGCGCTGAAGAGACCCATCACTCTCCATGTATCTTCGAGCATGTATACTTCGCCAGACCGGATTCGATAATAGATGGAATTTCTGTTTACCAAGCCAGATTAAATCAGGGACAAAGATTAGCCGAGAGAATTCTAGAATCTCATCCTGACCATGACATAGATGCAGTTATTCCTGTACCAGATTCTGGTAGGTATGCAGCCTTACAAATGGCAGATACACTAGGTGTTGAATACCGAGAAGGTTTCGTAAAGAACCGATACATTGGTCGGACTTTCATTATGCCTGGTCAAGCGATGAGAAAGAAATCAGTCAGAAGAAAATTGAATGCTATTCCTCATGAGTTTAAAGGTAAGAACGTCCTTCTTGTAGATGATTCCATCGTTCGAGGAACAACATCGGCTCAAATTGTTGAGATGGCAAGAGAAGTTGGAGCAAACAAGGTCTACTTTGCATCAGCAGCACCACCTGTTCGTCATCCAAATGTGTATGGTATCGACATGCCTGCAGTTTCAGAATTTATCGCAGATGGGAAAACAGTAGATGAAATCGGTAAGGAAATCGGTGCAGACAAACTATTCTACCAAACACTTGATGATTTAATCGAAGTAACAAGCATCAATGGTGAGCAATCATGGGACACCAGCTGTTTCAATGGTGAATACGTCACTGGAAACGTCACTCAGGAATATCTGGATGCATTAGAAACCGCTCGTAATGACTCTGCAAAATCATCTAATCCAATGTCGGATGAAATTATTGGACTTCACAATGATGAGTGAGGTGGTTCAATGCAGAAGGCATGGATTCTTCGCTATGGGGAGTTGGGCCTAAAAAGTCGTATTGTAAGACGACAATTCCAAGCAGGTCTTGCAAATAATATGGAAAATCTAGCCATTCAATATGGAGTTTCATTGGTGCCAAGTCGCATTGGTTCTATGGAAGTGGTGACGAGTAATTCAACTGCAAATGAAGTTGAAAATCTACTAAGTCACGTACTCGGCGTTGTAGCGATAGACCCAGCGAATGTAATTTCAGAGGATATCGATCCTGAAATCGTAGCAAAACTGATTTTAGAGAAGGATGAGATGAGAGGACAAAAGCGGACATTTGGAGTAAGAACCAAAAGACTCGCTCCAAAAGATGTTTTCAAATCTCAAGAATACAGCGCTCAAGTAGGCCATCATATGGTTGTAAATGACCCCTCTTTGAGTGTGAACTTGCGGGAGCCTGATTTTTGGGTTAGGCTTGTTTTGGAGGCAAACAGGGTTTGGTTGCTTGAAGAAAGGATTCAGGGAGCTGGAGGATTACCGCCTGGAGTTCAGGGAGATGTTCTTTGTAAGGTCACAGATGAAGATTCTATGTTGTCTTCATTCTTGGTAATGCGTAGAGGTTCAAGATTAATCCCTACAAAGGAATCGGAAATTGAGCTTGTTGAACTCCTAAAAAGTTGGGACCCATATCTCGGAAGAAATTCCAACGTCAGAGATTTAAACGGCAAGATGCGAAGACGTCACCCTTGGGGCGTAGTTGGTTTGTCGATTGAAGAAGGAGAGTCCTTGATTGAAAGAAATGAATCTGAAGCAAAAACAGTACCCCTTTCTACTTTAGAACCGTTGTGTGCATGGACTGATTTAGAGAAAGAAAATCTCTCAAAGCATATCCGTGACCCAATTAATTTCCTTTGCATGCCAAACTTGGATACATGGGTATATTGAATGATGGCTTTGCTGGGTTATTCATGGCGCTGACTGTACCTGTTCTGAGCAAGTTTCCAGCGACAGCTAGAATCACCTGCGTTTCTAGCGGAATTAACCTTGCATACGGGCAGGTGGACGGCAGACTAGTCATAGGTGATGATGAAATCTCACTCTCTCAAATTAATTGCATGTATGAATTCCCATACGGTGATTTACTGGTTGGTACAACAGAATCTCTCCAAATATTCAGAGATGGAAAGGAAATATCATCATCAGCCCATGAAACAGGGATCGAATCAATATCAGGTAAAGGCGACTACGCTGTTTGTATCGATGGCTTAGGTAGAGCTCATATTGTGGATTCCAAAGGAGAACAGAACCCAATTAACGAGACATCAGTTCTTTTTGCAAAGGTTGGTCATAGAATTGCAATAGCAACAGAATCCGGTGGTGTGAGCACATACTCACAAGATGGAATAAAAATCTGGGAAAGGCCAATGCGAGGAGATGTTGGAGAGAGAATTACTGCAATTGGTTGGAATGGCAACCTCCTTGTTGTCGCTAGGGAAGGTCACGGATTGGTTCCAGGAGATGAAGAAGCTCTGGAAGTTGAATATTGGAGAGAAGGGCACTTAGAGAATCGGTTTGACGTCAAGCGACGAGTAATTGCAATTGAGGGTCCGTGGATGGGGTTAGATATGGGTGGCATAATGCAAAACGAAGTTGTTGTTGCAGAGTTAAGCCACCCCGCACACACAATTATCGACATGGGCGAGAATGCACTTGTCGGGTCTTGGTTTCACCTCCACATGGTGAAACCAGATGGAATTGTTTGGTCTGTTGAAACACAGGGAATGGTTGAACATTTGTCTTCTAATCGTGATGGTACAGCTGTATTAATCGCTGGAAGTGACCAAAATGATTACACAGATGCAGAACCGGTGGTTCTAATCGATTCAACATCTGAACCAACATCACTTGTTGAGGAGTCCACTGCAATTGATGATTGGGGGGAAGCCCCTACGATCGAAATCGATGCAGACGAACTTTATGGAAATGCGGAATCTATCGAGGAATTGGCTGGAATTGAACCCGGGCAACTAAGTGATGCAGGCAACTTATTGGATGCATTAAATGATGAAATCGAAGTTGAAGAGATAATTACAGAAGAAGAAGATTTGATGCTTGCATTATCTCTTGATGCGGAGGAAATTATTGCTCCAAAGCCAGACGCTGGGGGCGACCAGTCCCTCAAAGCCGAAGGTGACGGGACGGCTATTGTCACACTTGATGGCAGAAATACTGAAGACCCACAAGAAAGAATCGAAACATGGTCGTGGGTTGACGATACAGGCAAAGAAATCGCCAACACGCCTGCGGTTCGTGTGAAATTAAATCGAGGTAATCATCGACTCGAACTTAGGATTAAAGACAGAGATGGTCGTTGGTCTTCAGACTCTATAGATGTGAGGATTGAGTGAGATGGTAGACTCGCCTAACATCGCTCATTTCTTCGTCACTGCATTACAGCAGAGGTGTAGTGTTGTAACAAATCCAGAAACTGGCGAGACAGTAATCATCGATGGCGGTGGCGATTCGAGCCGCATCATCGAATGGATAGATTCAGGATTAGGTGAGCCAGACCATGAAATTGGAAGTTATCTCGGCGAAAGAAAGGTTGTGGCTTTGATCAATACTCATGCACATTTTGACCACAGCGGCCACATACCTTACCTCAAAGAGCACTATTCTCTTGATTGGTGGTTGCACAAAGACGATTTCTTTCTCCAAAGTTTAGCTCAACAATCTGGTCGCCGCTGGGGATTCTCATTGCCCGAGCCAGCTGTTGCGGAAAATACGTGGGAACATGGTGATGTTCACACATTTGGGGGAATGGAATTTGAGATTTTACATACGCCTGGACACACTCTCGGTGGATGTTGTTTGAGGCTAATCGTAAATGATGGTCCAGACCATCTATTCGCAGGCGACACACTTTTCCAGGGTTCAATTGGCAGGACGGACTTACCAAATTCAGGAGGAGATTTGGACCTCTTGCTCAGAATGATCAGGGAAAGGCTCTGGCCTTTGGATGAGGAAACAATTGTTCATCCTGGTCATGGGCCACTTACAACGATTGGGCATGAAAAGCAAACCAATCCGTTCTTGAATGACGGATACAGGGGTAGAGGAGCCTGGTTGTAATCAAGCCATCATTGATGAGAATGCGGATTCCAATACTGGCAAGGCTTCTTCCCAAGTTGCTACGATTCCGTAGTCAGCGTGAGAGAAGATAGGTGCGTCTGCATCTTTGTTTACAGCTACGATATACTTCGAAGAGCGCATACCTGCAAGGTGCTGAATAGCGCCTGAAATTCCGACTGCTATGTACAGATTAGGGTTGACCGTCTTTCCGGTTTGTCCTACCTGCATGGAGTGTGGAATCTCGTCCCATGTGTCTACTGCTGCTCTAGATGCACCGACTGCTGCGCCTAGCGTATCAGCGATCTTCTCCAAGTGTGAGAAGTTGTCAGGACTACCCATTCCCCTTCCACCGGAGATGATGATATTGGCTTCAGATACATCCAGCCTAGCGGAAGCACGAGCGATTATTTCTTGCACAGCAGTCGCCACGTCACCAGACTGGTCAACTACTGAAACATCTGCTGCAGTTGAAGCGGCTGCAGGGAAGACGTTTGCTCTGACAGAAATTGCAGCGTCTCCTGATAGTGCAACAGTCTGCATTGCTTTCCCGGAATATATTGGACTGGTTAGATTATTGCCGTCAATCGCTACGACGTCTTGAACGATTGAAAGTCCTCTTCTTGCAGCAACTCTTGCAGCAACATCTTTTGATTGTGGAGTTGCTGCAGCGATTATGATTCCTGTTGGTGCAGCAGCGTCGATAGCAGCTGCCCAAGATGCAGCGTCGTAGTTTGTGAAACAGTCGCCTTTGACCGCGATTGTTTTGCTAACACCTTCGAATCCAGCACCATCTGCAACCGATGCATCGGTGCATGGTACTACGACAGTAGGTGTTGTTCCTAGAGCCAATGCTGCGCTAACTAATTCAGCGGTAACCGCTGCTACTGTGCCTTTGTTTACTTCTGCGATAATTACACTCTCTGTCATTATTTCCACCTCAAATTACGTTTGCCTCATCTCTGAGCAGTCTTGCTACTTCTTCTGCAGAAGAAGCACCTTCGAATTTCTTTCCAGCAGGTTTTGCTGGTGGAGGGGTTTGTGAAACGATTGATACCGTTGATGTTGGTGCATCCGCAGTTACCAAATTCACTTGTGCTCTCTTCGCCATCATGATTCCTTTGACATTTGGCTTTCGAACTTTCATGCTTCCTTTATCGCATGAAATTACGGCATTTCCGGAAATTGAGACTCTTGCAGATCCTCCCTCAACTGGAGTCGTTACAGTAATACCTCCATCAAATGTTGCGTCTGTTATGTTAGATACACTTGCCCAACCCAACCTTTCAGCAACGCCAGGCCCAGTTGAACCTGCGCCGGTGTCCGCTGCAGTCTTGCCGCAATACACTACCTCTGCGCCCAAGCCGGTAATGGCTTGTGCTAGTGCGGATTGAATAGAATTAGAATCTAATTCTGCCCAAGAGTCGTCCCAAACTCGAACTATTTCATCGACTCCAATCGCCTTAGCATCCTTGAGTACTTTATC
>JAYYDR010000015.1:0-16163 GCA_036160735.1 Thermoplasmatota archaeon | reverse complement strand
AGAGCGAGCAATTGCAACAGCATTTGCAATACCCATTTGTGATAGAGCAAATGGTACTTCGACTGAATTCATAAAGTCGGAAAAATCAGAGAGATGTAGCAAAATTCTCTCTTGAACACCCGGCTTTGGTCTGGTCGCCATAGCATATCATTCTCCTAGTCCTCTTAGAGTGTTGTGTATTTCCGTGCTGGAAATCACTGCTGAGGTGGCCTGTAGTTAGGATCTGCAACCCACTGATTTGTTTGTGCGTCCCAAATCCATCCAGGGTGCTGAGGCTGAGCAGCAGGTACAGGAGCTGGAGCAGGTGTTAGTTCACCTGCAGAAGCTGCTGCTTGTTCTGCAGCCCTTGCTTTTGCCCATGCATACGGATCTTCCTCTTTTTGCATCTCAGCCAATGCATCTTCGTCGTCTTCGAACTCTTCCTCAAACTCAAGGAAGAAGAATGCGCCAACAGCAAGTAGGATCGCAATGACTATCACAGCAACAACAATCCAAACCCAAGAAGATACGCCTTCAGTCACAGATTCTCCTTTCTGTAGGGTGATTGAGTTGCCGTCGTCTTTTCCAATGAATTGACCATCTTGTTCAAAGTATATCGCGAAACTTCCGTCTCTATCAAGAGCAGAGGATGTAATATCCATCTTCCAAAGGCCATCTTCGCCAACAACGGTGTCATTCAATTTGATATCGCCTTTGACTAGTCTTGCTGTGACCACAGAATTTGGCAATCCTGTACCCTTGAACTCAGCAGAGTCACCAAACTCGACTGCACCTTCATCTACTCTGTCAGCAGTGAACTCTACGCCACGGACAATGAAATTTACCTGGTAAGAGTATTCTACAGAATCAAAGGCATCTCTTGCTTCAAACATTACACCTTGCATGGACCAATCAGAGATTTCACTTGATGTTTGGTACATCGAATCCATCGGGTTGTAAATCGCTTTACCCTCTGGAGTAATTCTGATGTGATATGCATAATCATCATCTAGAGCAGAAGATGGATCATCATAGATATCGAATACCATATGGCTAGACTGTGGACCTACACCATCAGAATCGTTGAAGAAGTCTAGTAGATTGATTTCTGCCCCAACTCCACACTTATCGAAAGCGCTTGATTTCTCATCACAGAAGATTGTGATAGTATCAACCCACCCAGTTGGATTGAATGTCGGCTTGATGTTGTCTGCATCTGCGGGGTTATCGATTACAATGCGTACCGTTTCCATCAAAGAATAGTCTACACCATCGTAAGCCCTAACTTGAACTTCATATTGCTGGTCGTGGATAAGATTGCTAGTATCCCAGTATGTGTACCATGCACCGTTAGGCTGGAACGAAGTAATTGGATTTGGCCCGTTGTTTAATTCGATTCCACTAGCAAGGTCAATGATTGAAATTTCAACACGTGTAACTTGTCCATCATTATCTCTAGCCACACCACTGATAATTGTATCATCAGATGCCCTTACACTCTCCATAGGAAGAGGTTCGCTTACCTGCACAATTGGGATGCGATTATCATTATCGATTGTGATGGTTATTACTTCTGGATCACAAACATCCACAACTTCGTGGCAATAGTTTGAGTCACTTGCCCAAACTGTGAATTTGTAATCACCGCTTGGTAGCGAAGAGAAGTTCCATGTGTCTGCCCATGCAGCTGCTCCACCTGCATTTGCAGGATAGTTTGCAGAGTAATTGTTAGGTCCTTGAACGCTGAACCAAATGTCTCTGATATCGCTACCTTGGACACCTTGATAGTCATCAGACGCTGTTCCTGTGAAAAGAACTTCCTGACCATCGTGAGTCGAGCCATCCAACGGAGCATCAAGGTTGATTGTTGGTGGATTGATGTTCAGTTTGAATATTCGAGTGCTTACAATCGATTCATCCAATCCATCGTAAGAACGAACTCTGAATGTAACATCCTCTTCGAAGTGATTTGCCATATCCCAATCGAAACTCCATGTCTTAAATGGCCAGTTTGTCATAGTAACTTCACCGTTGGCGCCTGATGTATCTGTTGCTAGATACCAATCTTGGTTTCCGTGAGGTTGGATTTCAACTCTCTTGATGTCACCGAATTGTTTCAGCCATGAATCATAGTCATTGAAGTATGGACCAGATTGACCATCGTATGCAGACCCGGTCAGGGAAATAGTTCTTGCAAATGAGGTGCCATCGTTTTGGTTGACACTCACTGATGGCGCGATGTTGACCAAATTGATAACTTCATCAACCATACCTGTTAGAGTGAAATCATGTGTAGATGTTCCTTTGCTAAACTTCTTTGCTTCGACTGAATATGTTGGCAATTCACGGTTTCCTGATTGACAGTCTGGGTCTTGGTTATCTGCCAACGTATCACCGTCATTGTCGATACCGTCACTACAGGAATCTTCACCTTGGTCTGTTGCTTGGTGGTTCCAGTTTCTATCTATGTGGAAGTTTGATGGAAGTGTGACCCACGGCGTGTAACCGTAAGGGTCGGTAGTCATGTTGTACAATGGCTTTCCATTTGCATCCTTGATCGTTACGAGAGCATCAGAAACTTGTGAGTTGTCTGCCTTGACTTGATACCTTACGAGTTCACCTTGCTCTACTTGGACACCCCAAGCAGTATTCTGATTTTGAATGTGAATTTTCGATCTATCGAAGTTCTGCACATCAGAATATGTGAATGTTGTAGCATTCTGATTCAGTTCCATAGCCAAAGGCATGAACTTTGGAGGCCACACACTAGTAAGTGGGACTTGTAAGCACACTGAAGAATCCCATGGGCATTCTCTGTCATCCCAAGTTAGCATTACAGGATACATCTGATTTCCACCTGGGTCTGGCATGAACTCGCTCTGTACCGCAACACGAGATTCTGTGACGTTGTAAATCTGTGATGCATTGGTGTAAGAGTTGCCGGAGAAGTAAGCAATTGAACCGTATTTGTTTCCGTAGTTATCATCATACAGAGAGACATTTGCAGCGAAACCGCCCACCTCTATGTCGTTATTTTGAGCATTTACAATTCCGCCTTTGATTCTAAATCCATCTCCTACGTTATTTGTTACCGTATTGTCCATGAATGTAGCCGAAGCCATGTAAACGTGGAATGCGGGACAAGGGAAGTCCCCGCCGTACATCTCAACCGAGTTGCATGTTCCAGTATTGTTGGAGATTATGTTATTTGCAAAATACAGACGTGCTTTGCTAGGAGAAGGAACGTTCCATCCCTGGTCCTTGTGGTGATATTCACCGATCAGTACTGGTTCCTTTGCTGTGTTGAGAATTGTGTTGTTTTCTGCACTCACATCAGATTCACCATAAATCCACAGACCATTCCATCCACCAATCGGCCCGATTGTGTTTCCATTGGCTGTTACAAATGATGAGCGGATACCAAATCCGGAACCTTCTGAGGAACCTGAAATTGTATTTCTTTCTGCAAGAACAATGGCACCATCGTATGCAGTAATTCCTGCACCTTCAGCAGGAGTGATTACGTTATCTGAAATCACGAATGTGTAATTTTGGCCGTTCGCTGACAAATGTGAGTTTGTATCGATAGCGTTGCACTTTGTGGTAACTGTAGAGTTTGTCAGATAACCACTGCTTGAGCGCAAGAAAGCACCGTAAGAGTTCTGTGTGATTGATACAGTATCCATTCTCACGAAAGAGTTCTCAAGATAAATTGCTGAGCGACCTCCACCTTGGGCTCCACAATCGGTCTCTTCACCAGTGAAAGCAGAGTTCAAGACTTGCATTACCACAAGACCTGCTCCTGCACCATAAGCCTGAATAGCAGCACCGTGGTAACCTTCCTCATCGATTCCAACCTCGAAAGTCCCGCCGTCGAAGGTAGGCGACGCACCGTTGATTGCCAACACGTTTGTTGTGTTTATATCCTTGAAAGTTGGATTGCTTACACTCAAACTTGCACCGTCAAAGACCAATGCTCCGTACTTAATGGATCCCTGCCCGTCTATATCGACAGGAATTCCGTATGCACCGTCTAGTGTTACGTGGTTGAGACGGGTCAGTGACTGGTCGATTGTAGAATCAAGGTATATGCCAGAGCCGCAAGCCATGTCTGGATTGAATATTCCTGTTACGTAACATCTGCCAGTTTGGTTAGGAGCTGGTGCTGCTGGTGCGCCCCAAATGAAACGGATTGGAGAACCTGTGCTTGCTTGTGATGCTCCACAAGAACTGTCACCTGCACAAATCGAACCTTGGA
Organism: Thermoplasmatota archaeon; assembly: GCA_036160735.1. Lineage (GTDB taxonomy): Archaea > Thermoplasmatota > Poseidoniia > Poseidoniales > Poseidoniaceae > MGIIa-K1. The sequence goes on along the minus strand of JAYYDR010000015.1, from coordinate 11,926 downwards.
TGTTGATGTTCTTGTCTGCAGGTATGTTGATTGTAGTGCCAGCGTTAATGATTAATTTCGCGCCACCTGCTACCAGTAAGTCACCGTCCATGTTCATGACTCCAGTCCAAGTTTCTGTACCGGTAATTGTTCCAGATGATGTCTCATTCACAGCCATTACTGACGGAGCGGTTGATACCATAGTTACAAACAGGGAAACCAGGAATAAACTCACTAAACCTATACTCTTACTTTTTTGGACGTTTACAGACATAATACACCCTCGGCATGTTGTCCAAATACTGGACCGCCTTAACTCATTGGGATAGATTTCAATTGAAATGTATCAATTATCAAGTAAAATATCATGTTTTTTTACCGAATAAAATAACATAATATCAATTATAGTAAAAAGTATCATTAGACCACGGCTCACTTATTCCCTTCTCAGTGCATCGTTTAGAACATACTAGCAGGCAACTGAGGATTGTATTTGATTCAACCATGCTTTACCATCAATCGCTCCATAACCCCAGCGAGAATCATGCTCTATCCCTGCCTCAAGTGGAATCGCCGAGTTCATCAACGCTGTTTTTACTTGAGCGAGGCACTCTTCGCTCGGAGTGATTAAATCTGGCTCTGCTTCTAGTATCAAAGCTAAAATTCCTGAAACGAAAACCGTAGCATCACTAGTACCTGTTGAAGAATAGTATTCATCATTGAATGCAGTAGATACGATTGATACTCCTGGAGCTGACACCTCTGGTTTCTTGTTTGGGTTTTGGTAAAGTTCTGAATTCTCAGCACCAGTGTAACCGACAGAAGAGCCTTCCCAAATATCTCCATCAACGTCCAAAGCGCCAACTGAAATTACTCCCGGCACATCCGAAGGAGTTGCAACTCTACCATCGTCATCTGGTCCACCGTCATTCCCGGCTGCTGCAACAACGTAAACGCCATTTGCAATCGCTTGTTTGACAGCGTTAGAGGTAGGGCCATCAGTGGTTGCATTGGGATCGCTTTCCCCACCTAAGGATAGAGAAATAATGTCGGCTTGGAATGTTTTCCAGCACCATTCAATTGCACTAGCCACTACATTCTGGTCACCGCTATTTCCACCATCACCATCGTCACCGAGGGCGGCTGCCATGCCAAGTGTAACACCTGGAGCAACACCTTTGAGGTATCCATCAGAAACCAAAATGCCTGCCATCATGGTACCGTGTGCGAGAGAACCTTGGTCAGAAATTTGATTGGAACCCGTAATAAAATCCTTGAATACCAAATCGATTGATTCCAAGTCGGAGTGACTTGGATCGATACCTGTATCAACCATACAAACTCGAATTCCATCCCCGGTATAACCCAGTGATTGTAATTCTCTTGCACCAGAGTCCTCGAAAGCCCACTCGGATTTCGGCGGGGGTATTTCGATGAAAAGGAGTTGACTTCGCCAAACGGCCCACATAATCAAAATCAAAACTAGTAAGAATCCTGTACTAATCAAGCGTTGTCGCAGTCGCTTCGGTCTGGAGACAACTGGGACAGGCGTTGGCGCCCAACCCAACACTTCGCTTCTCCATCCCTCTTGGTGTCCAATAGTTGCTGAGTCTGCTGCGGATAAAATCCTGTAGTCGGAAGGTTCGGGAATGAACTCAACATTCCCGAGTTCTTTTTCTTCCCACATAGAGCAACACTACCGCTTCAATGGCTTCAATATATGTCTGAAACCAATAGGATTCTGCCCCCATGACTGAGGCAGAATCTCTATCGGAATATCAGAAGCGTCCAGAGGAGCCTCTTCTTGCAGTCTTGTATCCACCGTACATTACAAGTCCGGTTAGAAGAACAATTACTACGACCAACCAATCGGAGTCACCATCTTCATCCGCTATGTTGGAGAACGTAATGGTAATGATTTCCGATTCAGCACTGTCAACGTGTGTTGGGGTATCTATTACATCCAAACTAACCTTCAATCTGGCCTTACCAGGTGGTAGGTCAGAGTAATCGAATGTTGCATATGCAGTACCATTGGCTGGGACTGTGATAGTTACTTGCTTTTGTGGATAGACAGTGTCGCCGAGTTCGTCTGCTTGCAGGTAAACAATTACATCACCCGTTGTTAGGAATCCTTCGTTTCTGATTGGAATAATGAATTGTCCATCAGCGTTTGCCTTAGCGTCGGCATTTCTTGGTTCTACTCCACCTTCATCAATTACTAATTTAGCAACTGAGATTATTGCTGTTGTTGATTGAGACTGCTCAGCGAAATCGCCCTCGCTATTTGCAGTGAAGGAAACCGGGCACTCATCTTCTGCAGCTGCATCAGCAGGTGCGTAAATTGTGAATGATTGGCTTCTCTCACTGTTTGCTGCCACAGTTACGTTGGAGATTGGTGGTGCGACAGTCCATCCTTCACAAGATAGTTGAGATTCGACTGTTACAGTATCGTCACCGTTTCCATCGTTTACAATTCTCAGAGTAACAATGGTCTCATCACCGACTCCGACTCCAATCTTTTCTGGAGCATCGACGAATGAGATGTTGTACTGTTGTGGAATGAATACTCTTGCACTTGCTTCGCTTGATCCAGCGTCTGCAGTAAATCTCATGTTTACAGCATGCCCATCGTCATAAGTCTGTGACTGATTCTTTAGAGGAAGAGTTACTCTAACATCGACTTCAGTGTACATCAGTTGATTTGTATCAGAGTTGTTCATGCCGATACCCATTACTACGTCTATCGCTTCGGTCCACTCGCCTTCTGAGTTCTTGTATTCAATAATCCAGTACTCAGCATCCTGTGTTACGCTGGTTGAACCTGATGCTGTGAAAGTGTCAGATATCTCTGTTCCTTCGTATGTTAGGCTCAGTTTCATTGTTATTGCAGTGTAACCATTACCGTCTTCCTTAGCAGTTAGGTCTGTTAAGTCAGATGGGTCAAAGTCTGCTGTTTCTGCATCAACCGAGATAATCTCAACCACAAGGTCTGAGTTGACACGGCGGGTGAACTCCAACAAGCGATCCTCTGCAGTATCTTGGATTACATCTACAGTTAATCCTGCGTTGTATTCCATTACTAGGTTTAGGTCGTGCTGAATTGATTCGAATTCGCTGTCAAATGAAACGCTACCGGCTGGTAGTATCATTTCGATTTCACCATTTGCATCGAATGGTACTTCCCATGCAACTCCTTCTCCCAAGTCAATTTCAACGTCGACTCCATCAGCAACATCTCCAGCATGGAATTCATCGCTATCAATTGTAAGCCATGTAGTAGAGATTGAAATCAATCCACCCTTCTCCATTACAAGGTCGAGAGTTGCACCTTCCTGAACAGAGGCCTCTAGCAATCCGATTGCAATTCCGCCACCGTTCTCATCAACATCTGTTCCTTCAACAACAACAATCCAGTTACCTGGTTCGATGTTCGCATTCCATGATAATACGTCATTTTCAAACACTACGTCCTGAATTAGGATGGCGTCACGGACAATTCCGCTAGCGGGGTAAAGGGTGATCGTAGCACCATCTAATCTAGTACTCACACCCAAAATATCAGTTACATTTCCAGATACTTCGACAAGTCCTGCGCTCATCTCGAAATCACGGCTTTCGTGTGTGTCGTTAACAACGTAGAAGGAAGAGTTTCCATCTTCGTAAGTCACTGTGTCGAATCCAGGCTTCTCCGCCACTACTGTGTAGTTTTCACGGATTGGCACGAATAGTTTCCAAGTTCCTTCCTCATCGGTTGTTACATTTTCAGCGAATCCACTCTCGGAACTAATTGAAACATTGACAGATTCGATTCCTTCACCGGAATTTGGAGTATCATCTTCATTTAGGTCCCAGAAGATTTTTCCACCAACTAGAACATGCTTGTCTACGTATACAGTACCTGCATCCCATGTGTTACCGACCACTGTGTCAGCTGAGTTGTAGATACCAACGTCCAGAGACCACATCTCAAGAGTATCCGTTCGGTTTAGCATCAGTGTCCAGTTTCCTGGCATCAAAACTTCATTGATCATTCCTTCATTGTCAGAAGGACCCAGGCTGACATTACCCAAGCCATCAAGGCTTACAGCGGTAATTCTTGTTGCTGTGATGTTTGATTCTGTTAGTGATTCTCTCAACTGCATTGTAACGTTCAATGCAGTCTTAGTCTTCCAGTTTAGATCGGTGACTGCTCCATCGATTACTAGTACATCTCTGAAGATTTCAGTCTCATTGCTGTCTGCAATGTAGTCTGAAACTTCTACAAACCATTCGCCGGCAGCGATGTATTCTGCAAACGTACCGTTTTCATCGGTTGCTAGTGGATAGAAGTCATCACCTGCTTCGTTTCTCAACCATACTGTTGAATTCTCAAGCGGGAAACCACTTTCCATCAGCACAGTACCTGCTACAAGATATTCTGGTGTAATTGCAATATCAACTGGGTCTCCAGATGGTGCTAGTCCAATATCAAGAGAAGGAAGGCCTGATGCAAATTTCCTGAAATCGCTTGCGTTCTCGTCTCTAGGATCATCTTCTATCATAGTGATGATGTAGGCGCCAACTGACAAATCTACTGTTAGTTCACCAGTAGTTGCATCGTACATGTCTTCAGTAACTTCAACATCAATACCGAAATCATTGATTGAAGTGATATTGAATGTAGGCGAGACTGCAGTACCGTTCTCCCATGAAAGGTCATCGTTTGTGTCTAAGAATACCCTGAATGTAACTGAAACATTATCTGGGGATGCAACAACCTCTACTCGGTTAGTTTCGTTCTCGGTTATTACAGAGATTGGCTGGACATTCATCGCTGAGTTAGATGCAGAAATTGTGTATGTTCCGTTTGTTAGATACATCAAGAAATTTCCAGCATCGTCTATCTCGTCTCTCCACTCAAGTCCGTTTTCATCAGTTGCAATGATTTCTGCACCGCTTGCTCCTGTAATTCCATCTCCCCAAGTGATTCCACTTCCGTTAACTGGGGAATCTCTTAGCCAAACAGTTCCTTGTAGGGCATTAGAATCTTGTAGAATCAGGTCTCTATCGACATCTTGAGATGCGTCTGTAACGAGCATACCCGCTGTCAAGACATTGCTTGTTACTCCAGCGAAGCTTTGTACATTAATGTGGAACTCAACACCTGCTGGCATTCTTATGGAATATGTTCCGTTTAGTTCGTCAGTGGTAGTCTCAAAGATGATATTACCGGAGCGTGCTTCGACATTCACGTTACCCGCAGGCTCTCTCATTTCCATCGGGATATCTGATGGAGTGTTGTATTGAGGGTCTTGCATTAGGTCGGCAAGGCCTGGGATTGCCCAAACTGTTCCATTCACCCACGCACTGACTGCGTAAGTCAAGTTCAATTCAACATCTTCTCCGGCAACTTCCACTTCATGCCATAATACGAAGTTCTCGTCAGTTTCATCCGAAATAACCCAGTCGCCCATGAATACCTCTGCATGAACGAGGCCGTTTTCGTCTGATTGTGCAGTCACAGTAATGTCATTGAGATCAGTCCCCAAGGAACTCGAGAAAGTCAATGTTCTGTTAGACAAGTCTAGACCAGAGCCACCGTCATTCAACTGGATAATTACGTCACGCATTGTAGGAACAGAAACTGCTAGAGTAATGTTCTGAGAATCAAGACCTACAGTGAAGTTTTGTTCTACTTCATACCATCCGTCATCGTCTATATCGACTCTCCACTGATATTCGCCAGGGGCAAGAGGACCGTAACTGAAGTTACCGTTTTCGTCTGTTTCAATCAATACAGGTTCTGAACCTTCTTCCAATCCAAAGTCGACTAATTCGATAGTCTCGTTCGGAAGAGGTGTTGGGTCACCATTTGTGAAGTAGTCGGCAAATAATGTGTCTGCGAAAATCGAACCTGGCATTTTCATCTCCAAATCAGTAGTAGGTTCAACACCTATCTCAACAGGATCAGGGAGCAGTATTTCTCTACCGTTTTCCATCATTGCAATCATGTTGTATGTTCCTGGCATTAATCCAGTCTTGTAGAATGAACCAGGTGCTACCATTGGTCCGGAGAAAGTTCCCTCACCAATGAATAAACCAGTACCGTTGGCGGTTCCAATTCCTTCATAGACACCGGTACCCTCGAATGTTTCTCCATCAAGGAACTTCACAACTATTACTTCTCCATCAGCGGTCATTCTACCGTTTGCATCAACAGTACCCTCGAATAGGTAAGTGTCTGCTTCTGAAGTTAAACAGGCGGTGTGAGTTGAATTAACAGTTTCATTATCAATCGTTTCTTCAAAGGTAGGTAGTGATTCAATTGTTTCGTTACCTACTGTCTCCTCAACACAAGCTGGAGCGTCATAATCGATCCATTCTGCAACAATTGAACCTGCACCTGTAAACGTTGCGTTAGCTGTGTATGAGCGGCCATCTAGGACGTTACGGGTGTAGTTTCCAGTAAATCCGTAGACAATTCCTGTGTTGCCTTGTGTATCGAATGTTCCGTTCTCTGTGAATGTAACTTCACCAGTTCCTTGGATAATTCTTGAATCACCGGCATCGGTCGTGAATGAACCACTTGTAGTCGAGACAGAGTAGTTGTTGGACATACCCCATACGTTGCGTAGGATAAAGTCCATTCCGTCTAGGGCGTCACCTTCGAAAGACTCGTGTCCTGTCCAAGTAACTGTACCAGATACTCCGCTTGAATCAACTGCAATGTCAAAGTCCGTGTCGATAGAAGCACCTTCCTCTTGGTCTGCTTGTGCTCCTGTGATGTTTTGTGTTACTTCACCCATCCAGGACATGTTTGCTACCTTACCTAGAAGAGCAGTGATCAGGTTGGTTTCACGGTTGTCGTTCGTGTCAACAGTCAAGTCGCCCAAACCAGCGGCGTATTCGCCAGTCTGGATTGTATCCTTCGCTTCTGCATCATCGAATACACCTGCGTATGCTGAAACTCTAATCTTTCCAGCTGGCACGACATATGACCATTCGCCGTTTTCATCAGCATCTGTGTAACCGATTGGGACCCAGTATGTATCATCGTCCAGGTCAGTTTCATCTTCGCCGGAGAATGCATCTCTCTCGATTAGAATTCTGACGTTTGGAAGAGGTGTTCCATCATCAGACATACTGACTGTACCTCCAACTTCAACACCAGGGTAGTACTTCAGAATCTTGACTAGTGTGTTTGCAGCACCCAACATATCATCGGGGTCTTCTGCATTGTACCAGTTAGCGATTACAAAGTGGTTCATCATTGCACCGGGCAGTGGAACTGCGTTTGTCATTATGGAATTAGGAGTACCAGACTGACCGAAGTGTTGTCCTGGTTGCTCTGTTGTAGCGAATCCAAGGGAGGACGCGCCATATCCAACGTATGCACGTGCGAGCATTGTATCGAAGAATGCAGGTGTGTGGTCGATTCTAATGTCAACTAGGCTTAACGGGTCAAATGTTGCGCCGGATTGTTGGTTTAGAACGTCCTTTCGCATTTCTTCATCGAACTCTTCTCTTGTCATTTCATCATTGAACTGTCCACGGGTAGTCATGTAGACCTCATCCATGAACGTGTCAAAATCTTGTCCAGATAGAATAGTCGGTGCTCCGAAAATTCCAGTCGGGCTTCCGCCGCTGTACTCAGAACTGTACAAACCTGCCCTCGGGTAAAGTCTGTTATCAACAGCGAAGTACCTGATTTCGTGGTTACGGGTGATTGTTTCACCCGGTGCGCCTTCGTAATCTTGAACAGTGTAAACTGCGTTATTAGATAAGTCGGTGTACAGTGCGTGGATCTCTTCGCTATCTAACGCAGAAGTTAACATCTGCGTGACTAGAGCAATTCCAGCGTTCTTGCGGTGAATATTTGTGCTAACAGAGTCATATTCCTCTACCAAATCGGCAGTGTACCAATAGTCACCAAAGATGTAGTGAGTTGTGTTTGCTTCTGTATCTGAAGCAGCACGAATGTTGTTATTGAATACTGGTTGTGCTTCTCCCTCGTTTGCAAATGCATAGTCACCTACACAATCTGCAGATGTAGGACAAGGTATTGCTTCACCGTCTTCGAATACCATGTAGTATGTGTTAACATCATTGCCAAATACACCATCTTCAATCAATTTACCTTCAGCCATTACGACATCGCCGTTAACTTGCGTAACCTTGAATGAACGGTCTTCGATTCCCTCAGCATCCATATTTGTCTCGATTGTGACAAATTCAGATTTCTGCTCATCGGTCAAATGTCTAGAGAGTGTGCTCAAGAATGAAGCTGTGTGAACTGTTTCTCCAGATCTTGCCTCGTTATATGCAAGGTCAGCATTTGACAATCTCCAGATGAACATAGCAACTAGGTCATCTTGGCTTCTTGCAAGTAGCATATTACCACTTGAAGGTATACCTGACTGGAAGTTGTCAGAAACGGATGGGTGGTCACCGGTTTCTAGAGCTTGGAAACCATAATCCCACCAAGATACAAACGCTGGTCGGTCAGAATATGGTTCGTCTGTGTCTTGGTTCTTCAGCCAGTCGTACGCCAAGTTCCAACCACGATCGTTGTAACCTGAGCCAAATGATCCAAGGTACCATCGAGAATTCTCATCATATGTACTATCGTCTAAGACAGAGAAACCAAAGTCGTTCCATCTCAAGATATCAGGAGCAATGTTGTAAATTGTTTCATCCATTTCTGCCTCGTGTCGAGAGGAACCTGGCATAGCAGCGTCAATACCGTATGTTGCATGCTGTCCAATCAGCATAATTAGAACCAAACCGATTGCACTGAATTGTGGTGTTTTCCATACAGCCTTCCTAGCATTGGAGATTCTTTCGCCTGGTGTTCTGATTCCCATGCGTCTCCACGAGCGAGCCATGTTACTAGCACCGCTTGCACCCCATAGCGTTACGATTCCCCAAGCACCCATAATTGCCATTGCAGGTGCAGCATTGAACAGGAATCTTCCTGCAGACCATGCCATGTATGCTGCAACGATGACCCACATTCCTAGAACGAGTTTTGTTTGGCTCTTCCTTACTATTCCATCCCACAGAGCGATAATACCCATGACTATGGCAAGTACGAATACAACTGGTCCAAAGGATGCGAATAGTTGACCTCTACTAGGTGCGCTTGCTTCAGCAATTGTTCCGAAAATCTTGTTCTTTGTGAAGTATCCTGAACCGGTTGTCAAAATGTTCCAAGCGTTGGACTGGTCGGTGATTTGTAGCAAGTATAGAACTACTCCAAACACAAAAGCTCCTGTGAATAGGGAACCCAATACGAGTAGCCATGGTTTGTCTCTAAATCCTGTTGTAATCCATGCGATAGCCACTGTGAACAATGTAACGAATAGAAGTGGGGTTAGACCTGTACTGTTCAGAACAAGGTTCAGTTGTGGGTGAGCATAGAATGGCAATACCATCACGTAGATTGTTCCGAGCATCATAATGTTTAGAGCAGACAGAATTGTGCTGTCTTTTCTTCTGAACATGTTCATTGCTACTTGAATGAAGTAAGCAAGGAATATGATTGCTGGACCGTATACGAATCCTTTCCATCCAAGTGCCACGATGCTGAAACATACACCAGCAGCAACTGCGTTTGCAGAAGCTTTTCTGCGCTGCTTGAGAACCTCAGCCATAGCCTTGATTATTCCAGAAGGATATGCATTTGTGTGTCTTGAAAGCCTTTCATCTCCACCTGCCTTGACTGCACGTAGATAGAACATAAACGCTGCAGTCAGGAATAGAAGAACATACGAATCGTGGTCAGCCATAGCCCATGTTGACTTCTGAACGTGAGTTGGCATGAATGCGATTAACCACGCTGCGATTACTCCTGCTCCCTTTCCGAAATGATCCTTTGCAATTGCTGCCATTGGGAATACGATTAGTGCACCGAAGATTGCAGGTAGTGCAAGCATTGCATACCAAACGGATTCATCTGAGGACAATCCTAGGTTTGTAAGCAGCATAGCGCCCAATGCCATTGACCAAGAGAACAATGGCGGTCGAGGATTGATTCCTCCAACCGGGTAGTTTCTGTCTGCATCGAAAATCAAGTGAGCATTTTCTGCGATAACATAGTCCACTACTCTCTTCATGTACCATGGGTCAGAACCTCCAGTAAGGTCCCAAGATTCTAGGCCTGCAGAATTCATTGAGGGTACAAAGTACCACTGAACTCTGATTGCAAGTGCAACCATGAAAGCCATGAAGGTCATAATTCCTGCCCAGTGGTTTGACCAGAATACTCTAGCCTGGCTAGGCTCGTGAAGTTCTCTGTTCATCCAACCACCGTAGTCTTCGTGTGTTGCGAACCAGTAGATTAGAACGCCAATGAAGAAGGTAATACCGAACCAGATCCAAACTGCCCAAGTTCCAGATAGGTTGTCATTTGACCAGTGTCCGGATTCGAACAGTGACGAAACGACGTATAGAGTCCACATTGAACCGATAAAGATTGCACGGGTAAACCATCGCTCTGCACACATCCATGCACAGGTTAGCGCTACAACTCCGGTAAGAGCAGCAGGCCAGAATCCAATGTATCCGTGATAGTTTTCTTCGGACCAAATTGCTAGGATGTCAAGGTCGCCTAGTGTATTGAAGTAATACATGATAGCAATGTGAGTTGCTGCCCAAACTGCCAGAGCGATTTGAAGTGGAAGTGTTGCATTGTTCCATCCACCATCGTGTGGCTTGATGTATCCAAACCATCCCTTGTCAGTGGCTGGTGTTAGAACGCCACGTAGCAATACTGCTGCCAATAATCCAAGAATTACGAAGATTGCCAGTGTGTTGAAGAAAACGAATCCGATTGCTTCCTGCCAAGCTGCGGTCCTGATGTACTCTTGGCCATCAAGGGTGAACAACTTGGTTTGGTTGTCAGCGAAATTGCCAGCTGCAATCATTGCAGCCCAAAGTCCTGTGAAAGAGAACACGAGGACTGTGTTCCACTCATGACGTCCGTTGGAATCAAGCATGTATCCGCCGAACATCACAATGAAGAAGATCAAACCAAGGAAGTTTGAATCGGTGAACATAGCCACCCCTTCTGCTAGAATCAATGATACAACAAGGGTGACGAGGGAAAGTGCTGCGCCTTGTTGAATGATGTTGTTTTCTTTCATGACACGTGGTGCCATTGCGAGAACCGCTGCAATTGCAACTGCAGCAAATGGTTCCATTCCTTCTACATCAAGGACTAGACCGAAGTCTAGGCCAAAGTCAGCCAATATTGCAACCAAAATTGCTAGGGGTGCAATAAGCATCCCGAGCATTGGATTGGTTGCTCCAATTTTTTCGTCGTTTTGTGTCGACATTGTGTTTCCCTCTAGTTTTCTAGGTGCAGCCTAAAGGCTGTAGCATTGCCGCCACCAAAGACCCCTTTTTATGCGTTACCTATTACCATTTAATTCGCTGAGAAATTAACATATTTGAAATCGTGGCACTGCGTTCGATTTCTAAATCAAATGCCTATAGGGCTCTATGACCGATATCACGGCGATAGTGGGAGCCAGACAACTCTATTTGTTTGATTAATGAGTATGCCTTTACAGATGCTTCTTTCAAATTATCACCGATGCCAGTGCAGGAAAGTACTCTTCCCCCATTGGATACAATTTTTCCAGATTCGATTTTTGTGCCAGCATGATTGACCCATGAATCCTCGTTTGAATCTGGTAGATTTTTGATTTCTCTTCCTTTTTCTACAGGCCCTGGGTAGTTTTCTGCTGCAAGAACAACTGTCATAGCGTGCTTGTTGTGAAATTCAACATCTAAACTTGATAATTTGTCAACCGATGCAGCGTGCAGCAAATCTCCTAGGTCTGTTGCAATTAGCGGTATTGTTATTTGACATTCCGGGTCTCCAAATCGAACATTAAATTCAACAACATATGGGTCACCTTTCCCATCGATCATTAATCCAATATACAGTACACCCCTGTAT
>JAYYDR010000014.1:0-3860 GCA_036160735.1 Thermoplasmatota archaeon | reverse complement strand
TTGCTCCAATTTTTTCGTCGTTTTGTGTCGACATTGTGTTTCCCTCTAGTTTTCTAGGTGCAGCCTAAAGGCTGTAGCATTGCGGCCACCAAAGACCCCTTTTTATGCGTTACCTATTACCAATAAATTTGGATATAGAATCACATATTGAAAAACGTGCTACTGCATGGCATTTTTTGTTCGAAAGCCTACAGGGCTCTGTGACCAATATCACGGCGATAGTGAGAGCCGGCTAACTCAATGCGCTCAATCAAAGAGTACGCCTTTGCAGACGCTTCTTGCAAATCACCGCCAATACCTGTGCAGGATAATACCCTTCCACCGTTCGAAAGTAGGACTCCATCCTCCATTTTTGTACCAGCATGATTTACCCAAGCATCCTCGCTTGAATCTGGTAGGTTCCTTATTTCCCTACCCTTTTCAACTGGCCCAGGATAATTTTCTGCTGCAAGGACAACAGTCATTGCATGCTTGTCGTGGAATTCAACATTCAAAGTCGATAACTTGTCAACCGATGCAGCGTGTAGAACATCCCCCAAATCCGTAGCGATTAGCGGCAAAGTGATTTGGCATTCCGGATCCCCAAACCTGACGTTAAATTCTACCACATATGGGTCACCGTGCTCATCTATCATCAATCCAACGTATAGCACTCCACGGTATGGAATTCTGCGGGACGACAGGGCTTTGTGCATCGGCTCAACGATTCTCTTAACGGTTCTTTCCTTGACTGAATCTGTATAAACTGGAGCAGGAGCATAAGCGCCCATTCCGCCGGTATTCCTGCCTTTGTCTCCTTCGAATTCGCGCTTGTGGTCTTGGCTTGCTGGCAAGCAGACATATCCACTTCCATCCATTACGACAAGCATACTCGCTTCTTCGCCAGGAAGGAAAGCCTCGAGAAGCACTTTGCCGTCGGTTCTGATTGAATCTGCAATGAATTGCTTTGCTTCATCTCTATCTGTTGTGACGACAACCCCCTTGCCACCAGCAAGGACATCCCTCTTGATTACCCATGGATTGTCGGAGAAGTCGTCCAATGCTGAATCAACATCGCTGTTCTTGTCTAAAACGTGGAAGTCTGCAGTAGGAACTCCATTTTCTTTCATCACTTGCTTTGCATGCAGTTTACTTCCCTCAAGCCTAGCAAGTGCAGCGACAGGACCGAAGCAAGGAATATCCATTTTTGCTAATTTGTCAGACAGACCCTCACACAATGGTGCCTCTGGACCTGCCACAACAAAATCAACCTGTAACTGAAAAGCAAGATGAACCAAATCTGAAACTTGGCTGAACGAATGATTAGTTGCGATTTCTGCGGTTCCAGCATTTCCCGGAGCACAGTGAATTTCGCTGATGGATTGGCTCTTTGCAAGACCGAGACAAAGAGCATGTTCCCTGCCCCCTCCGCCGACAACAAGGACCGTCATACCTGCCATGTTGCTTCGATAATAGTGAGGCTCATAAGCCCATCGTGAGGGGATTTTATCCACTGAGTTCAAAGGCCTAATCGTACAGCATGATATCATGGAAGATTTCAACGTCTTCGAAATGATGTTGTTCACATTATGGATTTACTTGCCCGGATTTTTGGTCAATACCTTTGCAATGATGTGGGGAAAGTGGCTACCAAAAACCGGTTATGGACCATGGCCTATCGACGGAGGAAGATTACACAAGGATGGTAACAGACTACTTGGAGATGGCAAGACTTGGAATGGATTAATCGGAGGTTCCCTAACCAGTGGACTGCTGTGCTACCTAATGACCATGGTTCCTGAGAATTGGGTATTCATTTCACCAACCGAAGCAGCTACTGGATGGGCTGCTAGTGCTTTCGTTATGGGAACCTTCCTCGGATTTACGAGCCTTGTTGGAGATTCAACTGGTTCTTATTTCAAGAGACGTAAAGGAATGAAAAGGGAAGGAAACGTGTCTAGTAAAGCGCCATTGTTAGATACCCTACCTTTCGCAATTTCTGTATTTATCTTTGGTCAAATATTCCTGACTGGATCAGCACACGGTGATAGAGATTTGATTCTACCAATGATCTTGTTAGTTGTAATCACACCTGTTTTACACAGGTCATTCAACCTAATCGGGTACAAAATTGGGTGGAAGGATGTACCATATTGATGAATAAAGAAGGGGCATGATTCATTTGCTCTTTAGATAGAGCATGATTTATGCGAAGGGCCCTAATCCTGACTCTGATAATTTTAATTGGTCTACCAATTGCTAATGCAACCCAGATTTCTGCCGATACTGAAGACAGCACATCAGGCACACTTTCAGGAGAATATATCGTTGAAAGTGGAGCAACATGGACAGTATCTGGTGACTACGACATCGAAGAAGGTACAAATGTAACAGTTGAAAATGGAGCAACTATGGTCATTTCAGGTTCAATGATCGCTGTTGCTGAACCAATGCTAAATCTAGCTGGAACTGCAAACGTGCTTGTCAACGTTGACTATCTTGGTGAGCAAGGTGTTCTTAGAATTGAATTCGCAGAAGAAATTCTCTACGGCATTGATATCGAGATTAATAATGAAACTACAGAGGATTGGACAGGCACTCAGTTCGATTGGAATGGTAGCTTAGACGTTGAATCGATAACAGTTAACATTACTACTAATCCTTTCCAAATTTCTTCAATAGAATCCGTAACGCTATCTCCACAAATGAACTCTCCAGTATTGCTGACAGCGGACCAACTTTCAGGAAACGGTACATCTCTAGTTATCCCTGATAGGTCTAACGCTTGGAGCATAGACGTCCAAGGAACATTGATTGTTTCTGGCTCAGTATTCGGTGCAGGAATCACTTGTCACGGAATCTGTTCATTGGATGGTGCAAACATGAGCAGCACAGGACCTATCGAAGTATTTGGTGAGATTTCAGTTGTGGACTCTACTCTAAACGGTGGAATAAGCGACGAGGACATCATCATTTGGGATGATGCAGAAATCACATGGACAAACTCCACAGGGACTGGAGATATGACAGACAATTGGGTAAACATTCTAACAACTCGTACTGTTGGAGTCCAAAATGGATATGTCGTATTCTATGGTTATGATATGGGATATGATTCAGTTAGCACATCACCACTCGGTGACAACAGCACATTCGAGGCATCTAACATGGGTGACAACGTAATTGAAATCGCAATTGATGAGAGAGATAGAATGGTTCGCTGGCAAGATGGGGCTGGGGTAATTCATGAAGAGAGCGCAAGTGCTCTAGTTGTTTTGTCAACTCCATGGGGAGACTATGAACAACAAATCAATGACCTTCCGAAAGTCAATCACTTCGATGTCGTTCTAGATTTACCAATGCTGACTTTTGATTCACTCGTTGAAAGCGATGATGAAGGTAGCGTAAACACAAGACTTGGCGTTATGGCTACAGTTACCAATAGCGGTGATGCACCCGCAACATTCCTAATACCATGTACAGCAAACGGAAATGACGCAAACATCGGACTATCGCTTCCTTACACTGCTGAAGCAGGAGAATCTGTTGAGATTCCAATGAACTGGGATTCAGCAAGCGAAGGTGAATTAACACTAGAATGCTCGATATTCGTACCGTATCACTTTGAAGGATACACGGTAGTTGATGTTGGAACTGCATCCACAAACCCGGTAACTTGGAGCGAGGATGAGGATTCGTCGACAAATCTTGCACTGCCAATTATGATTGGGGCCGTGGCGGCGATTGGAATCTTTGCATTCATTGCTAGAAGAAATATGGTTGCTTGAATCTCAAGCTTGTTGCTTGACAACGCGCCTAATTCGAACGTACACAACTTCGCCGTTGATTACTTTGCGAACCTTGCCTTCTGACAAACGTCG
>JAYYDR010000013.1:0-9943 GCA_036160735.1 Thermoplasmatota archaeon | reverse complement strand
GTGTCCAATCCATTTCAGCATGGATTGAGGTCCCATCTCCGGCGATACCGTAGCAAGAGATATTCTCAACCTGATAAGACGTTGTGATTACTATCACGTCATTCTGGTCCATCTCTCCCAATGAAATCATTGCCCCGTCAGTGATACTCTCTCTTATCCCAGAGGTAGTAATTACTTGAGCAGTGAAAGTAATCTCTACTTCTTCAGCAACTTCTTCTGTCTCACGTATAGGCATGGACAGCGAGTTAACACCTAGCACAAGTGTTTCGTCATGCCAAACTTCCTGCTGTGATCCCCATGCGGCATCTATTGTCACTGCATACCAAGCCTCATCTTGAGGATTGAGTGGGTTGTGGAATGTCTGCTCGTTTGATAGGTTGACGGACATTAACTCCTCGACATCCTGGAGCGATGTTATTGGCCCAGTGAAAGAACGCCAAACTCTAGCGACTGCTTCGGGATTCTCGGTTTCGTCATCCCATGTCACAACTATGGTTCCATCACCATATCTCTCGACTCCCAAATTAGTAGCGATGGTCGTGTCCATGGTTGATTCAATTACTGGTCCAAATACAGGGGATGCCTCTGATAATTCTATGATTTCATTTCCTGTTGAGTCTACTAGAGTTATTGCGTACCATGACTGGCGGTGTTCACCATCCGGAACTTGTACGACTGTAGAAGACAGGCTTGCATCTACTGAATCGATAAAGGTGCTAGAATCAATCATTTCTAGTTCCTTATCGCTTCGATAAATATTGATGATTAAGTCGTCGTCATCAACACCTGCACCCCAATCGATAGTCGTAGTATCTGAGGTTGGGTCGAATATTGCCGACAGTTCACCAATGAATAATGGCGCCACATTATCCTCCCACACAGGAGACGTCAATGTATTAGAGCCAAGGAATCTAGTATCTTCAGATGTAGGATACAATAGCGTAATTGAATAGTAGATATATCTCTCAACAGATTCGCTCGAGTGATTTATCTGGTAGCTTGTAGTTCCTGCAGGGACGCTACTGCTGACAATTGTCTTTGACATCGTATTCCAGTTTTCTCTAGTTGCTGGGGAATCGTGGCTGTAAATCATGATTGAATGGTTCATGTCCAATCCTGTTGGATAATCCCATGTCAAAACCGTGAGGTCATTGGAATAGACCGCACTCAGATTTTCAATCGATGCTGCTGGAGCTGTATCTTGAAGGATGTTATGATCCATAGCGATGAAGGTGTACTGTCCGTTGTCGAAATCTGATTGATCGACCAACCAGTAATCATAGTATGAATAGTTGGATGGTATCGGATAATGACTCAGTGTTATTGAATTCCCGGAACATTCCATGTTCAAATCCTCTAAATCGCATATTTTTACATCATTTGCAACAATTTCAATTATTTCCAGAGATGCTTGATTGGCCCTTATAACTACTAATTCAGTACTCTTTAGTTCATCGAGAAGGGAGGAATTGTCGGTTTCAGGTGCAGTAATTGTGATTGTAGTCATCTCACTTGCACTGTCGTGAGTTACTTCCATGACTATACCTGAGGACTGGTCCAAGGATTCAGCATTAGCCGTCAGAGGAATACATGAAAGTAAAATCAAGGTTACGAACGTGATAGTACTGCGCATGGTTGTGGATAACAGACCGCGTTCATGAGTTTTGTGTCAATCAAGGAAGCCCATATCATCGAGCATGTTCAATGCATCATCTAACTCAGGAAGTTCTCTCTCGGTCATATCTGAGACATGAACTTCTGGGCGCTCTGGCGTCGTTGGTTGGTCTGCTTTGTCGACTAACCATTGTTGCCATTGTGTAACTCTGTCCTCGTCTTTGACGCGCATAGGCGCCCACAGGCCCTCAATGTCTAAACCTTCTAGTGAACGTAGTGTAACTGCAAATCGATCTGCATCAACCTCGTCCATTCTCATCAATAATTCGCGTAAACGAGTCAAAACTGTCTCATCGCCATCTGCCCAGAGTTTAGGAATAATACCTCGAGTGTCTTCTGAAAATTCTTCTAAGTAATCGCGGATAGTATAAACCAGATTTCTTCGAACAATTCTTGATTTGTGACCGCATAATTCTGCAATTTTGTCAGCCCACATCTCCTTGTCAATGAATCTCAAATCACCAACAGTGGCACTTGCTGCAGCTAGTACGCTCTCATCATCATCCTCTAACATGCCGTTAAGGAGTGGAATTGCATCAGTTGTGATTCTTCTAAACAACCTTGTTAGAACATCAGCCATGGCTCTGCGTGTTAGCAAGTCTTCCCTTCCATGCAAAACACGGATGCATTCCAATGCAGAATCTTTGTCGCCTTCGATTAATTTGGCGAGACACAGCACAACCCTGCTCGAAACTTCTTGTGAAGGGTCTGCTGCTCTCCGAATAAGAATTTGCGGAATTCCCAGAGGCTCAATCAATTCCTTTCTTTCTAGGAGTAGCCTGCACCATTCAATCAACAATTTACGGCGTTCTTCTCCACTATTTTCCAATTGTTCCATCATCCACTTAGCGGCATCTGCACCTGCTTCGTGGGCAACTACAGATGTGGTTCGAGGAACCATACCATGAGGATTCCAATCCATGTTTGCGTTGGTTACATCTGGCTGTGTGTGCCATGTTCCTGGCCTTTCTGCTAATGCGATGGATTCGACCAAATGGTATCCTTGGTGAACTGGCTGTCCATGTGAAGCATCACACAATCCATTGATTAGAGCGACTGATAACCACCATCGGTCTGAGTCCGGGCTTGATTGATCAAGAGCTTGTGCAAGCCATTCTGTTGCTATTGCAAATTGCAACCTTTCAGTTAGAGTATCCAGTCTTTTCATCAACCACTTTTCGTGGATTTCGAACGGGTCATCTGACAAATTCATTCTGTGTGGAACAATCAAATCTACAACTATTGCCAAGTGCCTATCGAACATTCCTCTATCTGCTTGAAGTAAGCCAACTCCCATTTCCACTATCTTCTCTTGGTCCTTGGGATGCATCACAGGAAAATCCGGATCACTCAAAGGAGGGAATGGCAAGGGCCAGGCTTTGAGTCCTGTTTTTATCGACTCAGCAAGGCTTTCGCACAGAGACTCCAATACGCTCTCGGAAACACGGCGCCTACTCTTCATTCAAGCCACCTCACAGTGCGCTCCAATTCCAATGGTGGAATTGCCTCAAATGTCCAACTCGATGTTTAGGTTCTGAATCAGTTCCTTGTATCGGTTACGGATTGTGACTTCGGTTACACCTGCAACCTCTGCAACTTCACGCTGTGTTCTGCGCTTTCCACACAGTACACTTGCGATGTAAATGATAGATGCTGCAATTCCAGTTGGTCCACGACCGCTGGTCAATTCTTTTTCTTGTGCAGCCTTGATCAATTCGTGAGCTTTAGCTTCAACTTCAGCATCCAATCCTAGTCCAGAACAGAATCGAGAGATGTAATCTTCAGGCCCTGTAGGCATGATTTTCATCTTTAGTTCGCGAACCATGAATCTGTAGGTTCGGCCAATTTCTTTGCGGCCGGTTCTGCTTGCTTGTCCAATTTCATCCAATGTTCTTGGAACGCCACATTGTCGGCACGCTGCGTAAAGTGATGCTGCTGCAACACCCTCAATTGAACGACCGCGGATTAGTCTCTTTTCTACTGCCTTCTTGTAGTTAACAGCTGCAGCCTCTCTCACAGACTTTGGAAGTTCTAGTCGGCTAGCCATCCTGTCCAATTCTGCTAGAGCCATTGCAAGGTTTCTCTCTGTTGCGTTAGAAACTCGAGATCTCTTTTGCCACTTACGCATTCGATAGAATTGTGAACGGTACCTGGAGTTGATTGTTTTTCCAGAGTAATCCTTGTTCTGCCAGTCAATATCGGTTGACAATCCCTTGTCGTGTAGCATTACCGTCATTGGAGCACCGGTACGTGCACGCTGATCCCCTTGTTCAGGAGAGAATACTCTCCATTCTGCGCCTTGGTCAATCACATTGTCTTCTAAAACTAAACCGCAATCGTCACACACGACTTCTCCACGAGTTTCGTCGCGTGATAGAGAACGGCTTCCACATTCTTGACATTTTACAATATCTTCTACATGCTGGTTATCTGCCATAATCTCACACCCTCGGTAAAGACATGCTTACCGAATAATTATCAAAACCCTCCAACGAGGGTTATTTAAACAATTCGGCGGCACGGTTAATACCCTTTCTATGTCGATTCTTATTCTGTACAGCGTTTTTAATAAAACCGAGTTTATATCCAATTTACACAAATTTACTTCACCGAGAGTGAATAATTTATTTGGGGAATGTAGTTTAATTTATTTTGTTTCTAACATAATCAGAATATCCTTCTCAATCGCGATATCCGAACCCGTTATACCCCACGCCCACCTGAAAGAATTCGGTGAGGAGTATCGCAGAGAGTTGGCCGCCTGAGCAAATCAGCCTTACACCCGGGAAAAGAGTGCTATTCCTCACAAAAGACTTGGGGCTTATCAAGCGCCAACTGTACGACGGTTTGAATTTGAAAATGAGTGAAATTTCTCCAGAAGATTTGCTCGATGACATCAACACCGATGTTATGACGCCAGCTTGGGTCTGCTTCAATCATGAACCTTCTGAGATTGCAAAGAATGCTTATGCTGGATTAATGCAAGATGGCATGAGGGTTTTCTCAGAAAAGGCTCTCATCAACGGTAACTTTGAGGTTATTGTATCCGGTCAAAGAAAGGGAACAGGATCTTCAAGAGAAACGGCTGCACAGTGTGAGAGGTGGGCCGGAATTAGAATTGTTATCGCTTCTTCTTTTGCTCCAATTCATGAAAGAAATAACATCAATCTAGGGCAATTGATGGGAGATTACGATATTCTTGAGAGACTGCAAAACGGAGAGAGCATCGCCCTAGAAGAGTTCACATCAAAGTATGACCCTGTTACTAAATTGATTATTGAAAACGGAGGGCTTTTCCCATTTGCTGAGAAGTTGTCGAATCAGGAAATTTCGCTCCCACCACTTGACACCGGTGAGAAGCCAATGACAATGGCAGAGAAAATAATCGCAAGGAATCTTGTAGGCCATGCCGATGGTCAGTGTGTAAAACCACACGACCCGGTAATCGCACAGGTTCAAGGCGGCTACAGTCACGAATTCACCACAGCCCAAGTTCACACCTTCTTAAGTGAGGAATACGGAGAGGATTACAAACTACCTAACCCCGATAAATTCGCTGTCTTTGAGGACCATTTGCTGTATGCTGCTCACAATCCAAAGTTCGTTCCACACATGGCTAAAGTTCAGACTCTGAGAGACTTGCAAGTCGCATTCCAAAAGCATACAGGTGTGAGAGACTATTCGGCTGTTGACGGTGTATCGCCGGGAATTTGCCACCAAGTTGCTAGAGAAGAATTCATTGAAATTGGTGACTTCATACAAGCAACCGACTCCCACACATGTATGGGCGGTGCATCTAATGCCCTCACTTATGGCGTTGGTGCAACAGAGTATGCTAGTCTAGTCTACTCCGGGTTTACATTCGTCAAAGTTCCCGAATCGATTCGCTTCGAATTGGTTGGGGAATTGAACGATGGTTGCACTGCTAAGGATGTAATTCTGTATATCTTGGCAGACCATGCTAGAGAAGAACTTACACTCAACCGATCGATGGAATTTGGAGGACCTGGTCTTTCTTCTCTATCGATTGATGAAAGAGCAACTCTGTGCAACATGGCAACTGAATGTAGCGGCAGAACTGGAATTTGTGAAGCGGATGATTCACTTTATGATTGGATGGAAAACGCGCAAAACCTTGACCGGTCAAGAATGAAATCTTTGGCGGTATTGCCTGATGAGGGGGCCGAATATCACGGTGGAGTTCACACTATTGATCTCTCTGAAATCGTTCCAATGGTAGCCCACCCAGGAGACCCTGACAAGGGGATTCCCTCAGACCCTACAAACGGCGCAAACATCTCTGATATTGGAAGCGTTTCAATCGACATCGCATACGGCGGGTCATGTACCGCCGGAAAAGAAGATGACGTTGCATATTACGCAGAGGTATGCCAAGCTGCCGATAATGCGGGAATGCGAGTCAAAGATGGTGTTGACTTTTACATTCAATATGGAAGTGGACAAGTAAAGGACTTGGCCGTTAGAAAGGGATGGCATGACTTGTTCATCAAGGTCGGTGTCAAACTAATCGACCCGGGGTGTGGTGCATGTATCGGTGCTGGACCAGGAGTCTCAATCACGCCAGAGCAAGTTACTGTTTCTGCAATCAATCGTAATTTCCAAGGCCGCTCAGGTCCCGGTAAACTGTACCTTGCAAGCCCGCTGACCGTTGCAACAAGCGCTTTTACTGGAACGATTACTGCGTGGGAAGAAGGTTCCTTTGCTTAGTGATTCCATGTCAAAGAAACTAGTGGCTAGCCTAAGTGTTGCTGGAGTCGTGGGCGGCATAGCATTCACAATTTTTCTAACGCAAACCCTGCTTGCTCCACTTATCGAAAAAGCACACTGGTTTCCTGAAAATGGCGCATTAGGCATTGCTGCGTGGCTATTGTTGTACGTGATACTAGCATTACTCGCTGCTCCAGCGAGTTTCCACAAATTTGTCTCCGGTGTTTTGTTCGGCTTCTGGGGAGGATGGATAATTGCATTTGTAGGAGCGTGCCTAGGCGCAATTCTTCCGTTTTGGCTCACTAAGAAATACATACATGGATGGGTAGAGAAAAGAATGCGAAACAGACCGACCTTGCGGGCAATGAAGAAGGCAGTAAGCGAAGATGGTTTGAGATGTGTCTTCCTAACACGAACTAGTTTGGTAATCCCATATCCCGCTCTAAACTACGGTTTTGGATTGACGGATGTCACATGGAGAGATTACATGCTTGGCGGTGTTGGTATGCTCGTTCCAGGTGCTCTTTACGCATATTGGGGTTCGCAGGCTGCTGGCCTATCAGTAGCGATGAATGAAGGTAGAGATTGGACATATTGGACAGCGATTATTGCGTCGATAATTGTAACAATTTGGGTTATAGCATATCTGCGTAAGATAACACTAGCCAATATTGCCCTTGAAGAAACAAATTGAACGCCATTATTCAAGAACCTCGGGCGTTGGGCTATTGTCGCTTAAGGCCCGACGTCATTAGGACGGAGGAGGACCTTTGAGTGGTGATTTACATGGCAGGCATAGCAGACAAAATGGCTAGCAATCAGAAACAAATTGCGATTTCTGAATTCTTTGAAAAGAACAAACACTTCCTAGGATTTGATTCCTTACAGCGCTCGATTATCACAGCGGTCAAGGAGGCTGTAGACAACTCACTGGACGCTTGTGAGGAGGCAAGAATCCTGCCAGATATCAGAGTTAAAATCACCAAAGTAGATTCGAAAAAAGACATCATTGAATTGCAAACAGAGGATAACGGCCCAGGAATTCCTCAGAAGAGTATCGAGAAGGTTTTCGGACAGTTACTATTCGGTTCGAGATTCCACGCAATTAGACAAAGTCGTGGCCAGCAAGGTATCGGTATTACTGGAGTTGTGATGTATTCTCAATTGACCACAGGTAAACCGACACACGTGCTTTCCAAGGTAGCGAATGACCCTACTGCGGTAAGTGTTAGCATAGGCCTCGATACAAGAAAGAACAAAGCTGTGAAAAGCGACCAAACTAGGATCATCTGGGAAAATGATGACCTCACGCTGAAAGAACATGGCCTAAGAGTAACTACTCGAATGAAAGGGAAATATCAGAGAGGTAGACAATCGGTATACCAATACCTCAGAATGACGAGTATCGTCAATCCACACGCTGACATTACCTTCACAGACCCCGATGGAGAGACCTACCACTGGCCAAGAGTCACTGAAAGACTGCCCTCCAAAGTCGATGCGATTAAACCGCATCCGCACGGAATTGAATTGGGACAATTGCAGAGAATGTGTAGAGAATCATCTGATTCTCGTCTGACTGTATTCCTAAGACAAAATTTCTCAGGAGTTTCTATGCGTGCCGCAAAAGAATTGTGTGAAGCATCAGAATTAGAAGTTTCCACTAAGCCAAAGTCCATGAAACCCGATGACGTTAGGGCCTTGCTTGAGGCTTTTCAAGGAGAGAGGAAAATCAAGGGTAAGCCGATTAAGTTGCTCAGTCCACCTACAAATTGTCTTTCTCCAATCGAAGAGATGTTAATCAAAAAGGGACTTTCAAAGACCATTGATTCAAAATTCGTCTCAACCATGACAAGAGCTCCTACAGTAAGTCACGGAAACCCATTCCAAGTTGAAGTTGGATTGATTTTCGGAGAAGATATGGCTGCTGATAAGCACGTTGAAGTTCTAAGATTCGCAAATCGAGTACCGCTAATGTATCAGCAGGGTGGTTGTTTACTAACCAAGGCGATAGAAAGCGTGGACTGGAGGCAGTACGGATTAGACCAGGCTGGTGGAAAGGGCGTACCCAAAGGGCCTGCTGCAATTCTTGTTCATCTTGCAAGCACGAATGTACAATTCACCTCTGAGGCAAAAGAAGCCCTGTCAGACAACGAGTTTGTTTTTGAAGAAACTCGAAAGGCGATGCTTGAGATGGGAAGAGGGCTGAGAAAGCACCTTGAGAAGAAGAAAAAGATGGCGAAAACACGCGAAAAATTCGAACTCATCAACGACATATTACCTGCTATCGCCGAGAAATCTGCAACTATTCTAGAACGCCCGATTCCAGACCTTGCTGGGTCAATCACCAAAATCATGAGCGCTGTAATATGCAACGAATCTACAACTTGGAATAAAGAAACAAAGCAGGTTGACGTGTCGATAACGCTATTCAATTACACATCTAGGGCTCGAAGTTACTCACTTCTAGTAAACTGGCCTGAGAAAGAAAATGCGGAAATGGTCGGTAACGAACGTGGTGGAAGAAAGGAGGCCATGGGAATTTGGGGCTGGAAAATTGAGACACTCGAACCAGGCCAAAAAGCAGTCCTTGAATACTCTCTTTCCAATCTAGAGAAGGGCGATTGGACTGAAACTGAGGTTTTCTTCAGAGGAAGTCAGGACGTTATTGGTGCAACTAAATTAGATGAGAAAATGCTTGATGAAATCAGAAAACAAGAGCAAATTCTCAATCAAGTTGAGAAGGAATCAACGCAAACAGATTCCGAATCAGCCTACGAGCCGGGAGTGGTTGCTGGAGACTCTGGCCAAACCACTTTGTTTGGAGGTGAGAACTGATGGCTAGAGTAAATGACCCTGAACTAACAAAGGCACGCCTACACTTAGTTGTAGAAGAGATGTATGACAGAATTGTGAAAGGTGAGCCACCTACAATGACTCTGCCTGTTCGTACGAAGAATAACATCGGATTCGATAACAAACTTGGAGTTTACAAGTATGGAAAGAAGCGTTCAACCCGTGATGCTACTAGCCTAGGTTCGGCAAAAAATCTGCTTAGAGCTTTGCACGTTGTGGAGTTCATTGAAGAAATGATCGAAGCAGGAAAGTCCTCTACGTTAAGAGAAATGTATTACATTTCAGAAAGTTGGGGGCTGGGTAAATTCGGTAGCCAAAATGAATCAAACAATTTGGCTGAGGATTTAGAAGTTGTAACAACCTGCTTGAGAGAGGATTTCAAGTTAAGACCTGAAGAAGACGGTGCTAGAATGATTGGTGACGTCACAATCGAGGAATTGAACAGAAGAGGTCAATGGATGACCATCAATGCAAGAGATGATGTTGGAGATTCAGGATATGGAGTTCCTTACAATGTTGAAGCCGAAAAGATCCGCTTGAAAGAGCATGATGTTAACTTCTTGATGGCCATCGAGACCGGTGGTATGTTCGATAGGTTGGTTGAAAATGGATTTGATGAGGAGTACAAGTGTGGATTAATTCACTTGAAAGGACAGCCAGCTCGTTCAACTCGCAGAATAATGAA
>JAYYDR010000012.1:0-12406 GCA_036160735.1 Thermoplasmatota archaeon | reverse complement strand
AGAAGGCTGGAATAACCGGTTTCGTGGCGACGGCTGGGCTTACGGAAAAGAGCCGAATGCTTGGCTTGCTGAGAGAATCAAACCGGGAACTGGCAAAGCACTGGTTCCAGCAGACGGAGAAGGTAGGAATGCCGTATGGATTGCCGCTCAAGGGTATGAAACAAAGGTCTTCGATTTATCTGATGTAGGAAAAGAGAAGTGTGCAATTTTGGCTCAGGAAAAAGGGGTAACTGTCGAATACGAAGTCGATGACCTTGTTGAAAGAGATTTCACAGAAGAAGTGTATGACTTGATTGCATGCTCTTGGTTCCACGTGCCTTGGACCATCTTTTGCGAGCACTATCCAAGAATGCTTACTTCTCTGAAATCCGGTGGAGAATTTGTCTGTGAAGGGTACCATACAACACAGATGGAAATGACTAGCGGTGGGCCGAAGAGTCTGGATTTATTGTGGGATTTGGATGAGGTAATGGAAGTTCTATCCGACGGTTTTGAAACAATTCATGCTGCGGTAGAGACTGTAAATTTAGACGAGTCTGATTTGCACCGTGGACCCGCACACGTGGTTAGATTACACCTGAAGAAAATTTAACCAAGTTGAAACCGCAAAATGTTCAACGTGCTTGGGTTAAAATCTAAGCGTTTATTAGAGTCCAAATAACTTACAAGGGCATGAAAGAGATGGATGAAAAGGTACCGACGCTATACTTTGGTTACGGCTCAAATCTTGACAAAGACGATTGGACTATGTGGTGTGAAGCACGAGGAAAAGACCCTTCTGGTTTGAAGGAGATAGGGCCTGCTTGGTTGGATGAATACCAACTCATTTTCGACTATTACTCTAGTTCTCGAGAATGCGGAGCTGCTAACCTTGTGAGGGTTGCTTCAGGGATGGCTGCTACCCCAGGAGCACTGTTTGAAATCGATGAGTATACGTTGAAACTACTTGACAGAAAAGAAGGTGTGAACATACCTGGTTGCTACCAAAGAGAAAACGTGACTGTCTACACGGCAGATGGAAAATCTCATGAGGCTGTAACCTACATTCATACTTCTGAAGACTCAGATTACCATCAGCCTTCTGAGCATTATGAATCGCTAATAAGGAACGGTTTGTTGAGATTAAATCTACCAACAACCTGGCTAGATTTTGCGATCAGAAAAGAGATTCAGCCCCGATTCGACTTAGTTTTCGTTTATGGGACATTAATGCGTGGTAAATCACGTCATGAGGAGATGGAAGATGGATGTGAATTTGTTTGCGATGGGACTACAAAAGGATCTCTTTACCATGTGAGCGATTACCCTGGACTTGTCATTGGGGAAAGTATTGTTCAAGGTGAATTATACAGATCTGTAGACATGTTTGAAGTCATACAAAGGCTAGATTGGGTTGAAGGAGCATCTGGAAAAAACCCACTATTCAATCGAGTAATCAGGAAAATCGAGACACTACAAGGTGATTGTTGGGCATATTCGTACAATTACAACAGAGATGTAAAGGATTTGCAATTAATTGCCTCGGGCAAATGGAATTGATCAGCAGCAGCCTTCTTCCCTCATGGGTGCAGAAACGAATACGACTTTATCCACTGAAACTGTATCTTGAAGCATCTCTATCACTTTCCTGAATCCTTTCGCTTTCCCACTTCCCTGGATTAAATCAACACAGGTGTGGCTTTGTTTCAAACAAGAGTGATTGTAATTGGATACTTCGATATCACTTGAATGCCTGATGTCAACCAATTTATTCTCGATTCCATGTTGGTAATAAACAACTAAATGCCCTTCAACAAATTGCTCTGCATCCATGGATTCTAGTTCTCCTCTTTGCTTGTAATCAGCGAAATGAATTACTGCGTCTCTCATGAAGCGACTTCTATTCTTATAACCTGATTTTTCGATTGTATCTTCAAGACTGTCAGAGAATGAATCATCGGAACTAAAGGATATAATTCGGCTCATGGATGTCCGAAATATTCCTAAATAATAATAATTGTCAAAAGTGTAATTATTAGGTTGCATTAAATAGTTAATAGTAGGGGCGTACTTCATGCGTAGCACATGGCATAGAGCTGTTTTCGTAGGTTTTGTACTGGTAATGTCCTCCCTGGCAGGGTGTTTAGGAACCGATGACGACAAATCTGATGAAGGAAAATATGGAACCGTTATGGTCTCAACATACCACATTGCAGAAATCGTCTCAGCAATTGCTGGGGACACTGTTAATGTTGAAATGGTCAGCACCGACAATACTCCTGTACACGACATTGACCCTGGAACTCCGGAGTTAGTAAGAATAGGAGACTCTGACTTGTTCCTATACCACGGTCTCGGACTCGAGCCTTGGGTTGATGAGAAAATCGCTGAACTAGGTGATAACGCTCCACCGCATTTCGGTGTACACACAATGCCAACTGGTGAAATCGATTTGGACTATGAGTTCATCCTCGGAAACCAGCTTTGCAGTCTCCTGAACAATCCGTCTGCTGAAGTTATGACAATGCTAAGCGAGCACGCTGAAGACGCCGGAGAAATTGAAGGAGATGACAGCGTTTACAACTTCGCTTTCCCAGAAGACGAACATGACGATCATGACCATGATGAGGAAGGCCACGAAGAAGGTGAGCACGAGCATGAAGAAGGTGAGCACGAGCATGAAGAAGGTGAGCACGAAGATCAACACGACCACGGTGAGCACAATATGGTCGAGGCTGAAGAAGAACTAACTGAAGGTCTAGACAAGTGCCCATCCGATTTCGTAGCATCCATCTATCATTTTGAAGCGGGCGTATACATTCTTGAATTCGAAGGGGAAGATGTTGAATCATTCCACATGGCAATTGCACAGATGCAAGGCGCGCATGACCACGCTCACGGTGACCATGATGAGCATGAAGATGGGGACGACGAGCATGACGAGCATGATGAGCATGAAGGCGAAGATGGACACGAAGAGCGTGATGAGCACGAAGGTGAAATGAGTGCTGAAGAAGCAATGCAACAGGCTGATACTAACAACGACAGCAAGATTTCTTGGGAAGAATTCGAAGCAATTTGGGAGATGGACGATGACCACGAACATGAAGAACACGAAGAAGCATGTCACGACGCATCAACACACGAGACACACGATGAGTACACCAACGAAGCGGATTGTGAGGCTGCAGGACACATTTGGATGGAAGACCATGATGAGGAGGGTTGCCACGACACAACAACACACGAGACTCATGATGAGTACACAAATGAAGCGGATTGCGAGGCTGCAGGACATATGTGGATGGAAGACTATGATGACCATGATGACCACGGTGACGAGGACGAACACGATCCTCTAGAGGAAGCCATGGAAGAGTACATGATGGGTATGATGATGGATGCATTCAACGAATCTGATGAAGATGGCGATTCGCTTCTAGACATCGATGAACTAGGTCATTTCATCGAAGATATTGACAATATGGAGGATGATGTACCATTCGGAGATATCATGATATCAGTCTTCGATGAAGATGGGGATGGTTTGTTATCCTTTGACGAATACATGCACTCTCTGGGAATGGATGAAGACGACCATGACCATGACAATCACACTGGTGACGGTCAGGACAATGAGACTCATGACGAAAACGAAACCATGGAGGAAATGTTCACTGAAATGTTCCACATGATGTTCAACATGTCAGATGCTGACGGAGATGGCTACCTAAACGCCACTGAAATAGAATCAATGATGGAAGAGATGATGGAAGAAGACCATGAAGAAGGAGTCGCTTACATTCACCTGCACGTTGAAGAAGAAGGAGAGTATGGAATAGCTCTTCCTGACCACGTTAAGTTACATGTCCTAAGTAGAGGAGGGCACGAAGGTCACGACCACGGAGGACACGCCCACGAAGAAGAGGGGCATGACGAGGAAGAAGAGGGTCATGACGAGGAAGAAGGTCACGATGAGGAAGGACATGACGAGGAACTAGCATACGACCCACACAGTTGGCTTGACCCAGTTGCATATGCTGCTCAAGTCGATGTTGTCTTGGGACATCTGATCATGGCATTCCCAGAAGGGGAAGACCTGTTCAGGACTAACGCAAATGCATTCAAGGCAGAGTTGGTTAAACTAGACGAGCAGTTTGAATCACTGTCCGAAAACTGCCAAGATATGTCAGTTGTTGCAAACCACAACGCTTACTCATACATGGCTTACAGATACGATATCCAATTCGTAACAGTTCATGGACTAGATCCAGAAGGAGAACCAACTCCTGAAGACCTAGCCAATGTAATTGAGCACATCCAGGAAGAAGGTATCACTGTCCTGTATATCGAAGAATACACAGATGCATCTTCTGTCGACAGTATCGTTGAAGCAACCGGTGTTACAGTAAAGACTCTGTATACAATGGAAATGGCTCCAATGAATGATGACGATAACTATCTGAGTTTAATGCAGAAGAACTTCGAGAATCTAGAAGCAGGTATGTCTTGTTCAGCTTGAGTAAGACTCAAAATTACAGAGGTGAACAAATGCATACAGTTGATTTAATCCCGATTGTCCTAGTTTTAGGCGCTATTTTGGTTTCATCCTCTTATTTGCTTTTTGAGTTCGTAAAGGCTCGCAAGGTTTAGAATAATACAACAATTCGAAACACGTACTATCCATAGGGTGTATTGCGATGGAATCGATTGTTCTCGAGTTGGGAAAACCTGTCTTGTCCGTACAAGACTTGAGCGTTGCCCGCTCTGGGAAGTTGATCATCGAGGACGTTTCTTTGAACGTCAAAAAAGGTGAATTCATCGGAATTGTTGGCCCTAACGGTAGTGGAAAATCCACTCTACTCCTTTCTATTCTTGGGATTTTGAAATCTCAAAAAGGTAAGGTTAGGATTTACGATTACCCCCCAATGTCAAGAGAACTAAACGGGAAAATCGGATGGGTTTCTCAAGCAGCATCTAACCTGCCGAGCGAGATTCGAATTACAGTTGAAGAATTGGTAAAACTCGGTACATTTAACTCAAAAAATATGTTTTTGCGAATGACGAAGGCTAGACAAATCTTGATTGATGATGCAATTCGAATGGTAGGTTTAGAGGAGCAAAGAAAGACAGATGTCTCAAGATTGTCCGGCGGTCAACGGCAAAGAGCCGTGATTGCTAGAGCCTTAGCCTCAGATGCGGATTTCTTACTTCTGGATGAACCGCTTGTAGGGATTGACAGAGAAGCAAGAAACTCCCTGCTCAAACTTTTGGACAACCTCTGCCACGACCAAGCAAAAACAATCATGATGGTCTCACACGACCTTGCAGCAATAAGGCAAACTTCTCACAGAATGATATACTTAGAAAATGGTATAAAATTTGACGGGCCTGCAGACGCTTTCCCAAGCCTTGACAAGTTAGCAGAACTAAGAGGAATCAAAAACGTTCATGAGGGACACGGCCATTCTCACCATGAGGTGGTAGAATGATGGGAATTGGAGAAATTATTCTGTATTTGGTTGCACCAATTATGGAATCTTTAGCACCGATTATTCCCGGTGAAATATTCCCCTATTTCTTCGAGTGGGAGATTTTTCAAAGGGCATTAATTTCTGTTATTCTGGTTACTGTTGTAGCAGGAACGTTAGGAGTTTTCTTGATTATTCAGAATCTGTCTTTGATTGGTGATGGACTTGCTCACGTCTCGTTTGGTGGAATCGCAATTGCACTAGTATTAGGTGCAACAAGTCCGATGTGGTGGGCACTATTGTTCAGTGTCGTTGCTAGTATGATCATTTACGAATTCCAAACTAGGGAAATTTTGACAGGTGACGCCTCGATTGCAATTTTCCTGACTGGAATGCTTGCCCTCGGCCTAGTAACTCTAAGGCTTGGTGGTGGAGCGGTAACTGCAGACATTGAGGGATACCTATTCGGTAGTGTATTACTAGTAGACACTACTGACTTGAACATGATTGCTACAATCTGTGTGGTTGCGATGCTTGCAATGGCAACTATTGGACCTAGTGTTCTTGCGTGTACTGTAGACCCAATGGCTGCTAAAATTCAGGGCCTTCCTGTAAATGGCATTGGGCGCCTGTTCAGCATAATCACAGCTGCAGTTGTAGTTAGTATGGTCCAAGTGATTGGAGCGCTGCTTGTTACGGCTCTGCTGGTTACACCTGCAGCAACTGCTCAGCAAATTGGAACTAGTTTCCGTTCATGTCTACTCTGGACACAATTCTTTGGACTGCTAGCGGTATTCGGTGGACTATTTCTCTCCTCAGAAGTCGGCGGTGGGAGCGGTGCAATGATCGCCTTATTTGCAGCAGTGCTGTTTGCATTAGTTACTATATCTAAGGCTGCAATGTATCGTTTCTCAAGCGCAAATTGAAGATTGGTCTCACATTGAGACACGCATTGCAACTGCGTTTCCACCGCCAAGACATAGGGAAACAATTCCCGACTTGGCATCTAGCCTCCTCATTACACCTAGCATGGTAATAAGACAACGAGTACCACTGCTACCTAGGGGATGTCCTAGAGCAACAGCACCGCCGTGGAGATTGAATCTATCTTCAGGAATACCAACTTCTTGGGCGACAGCGCATGAAGCACTTGCGAAGGCTTCGTTATGCTCGTAGATGTCGATGTCCAATACATCCATCTCGGCCCTTTCCAGCAACCTTTGAATCGCTGGTACTGGGGCATACATTACACGGCTTGGTTCAACTCCTGCTGTGCAGTAATCTTCAACCACAGCAATGATTTCCCAACCGTTTGCCCTGGCAAAATCTTCTTCTGCAACTAGAACAGCTGACGCACCATCATTCAGAGTGGAAGCATTACCTGCAGTCACCATTCCATCCTCCTTGAAAACCGGTCTAAGTCCTGCTAAAGCCTCGGCTGTGGTTCCGGATCTCACGCCTTCATCCACTTTGAGTTCAGGCATGTCGAACCTTTCCCAATCGAACCAACCGTTCTCTTCAGCGGTTGCGGCATTGTTCTGCGAGCGGGCTGCGAATGCGTCCATTTTCTCTCTAGAGATATTGCATTCATCTGCTACAATCTCTCCAGTACTACCCATGTGTAGATCGTTGTATACATCCCATAGGCCGTCATGAACCATTGATGAGACCAACTCTTTCTCTTCTCCGTTGCGCTTTTCGAATTTCGGAGCATTGGTCATGCTCTCCATCCCACCAGCGACAATAGCCTTGTATTCTCCAGCCTTGATACTATTAGCTGCTAACATTACAGCCTTCAGAGAAGAGCCGCATACCTTGTTGATGGTAGTGGCAGCAATTGTATTTGGCAAACCTGCACCCAAAGCAACTTGACGTGCTGGGGCTTGTCCAGCACCTGTTTGTAGAACTTGGCCGAACAGAACCTCGTCAATTACTCCGGAGGATGGATCGATATTGCAGCGATTTAGCAATTCTTTGACAGAGCGTATTCCGAGTTCAACAGCTGTTAGATTAGACAAACTTCCTCTGAATTTTCCGATAGGAGTTCTTGCAACACCACAGATAACGACTCTTGCCATATATGTGCGACCGTTACTCGATTATTCAACTTGACCTCTAGGGAAAGTGTTCTTGAGTAGTGGTTACTCGCCGTGGCATGGCCAAGTTCAAGACCGACATCGAGACCGACCGCGCTAAGAATGAAATGAGAAACATAGAGGTTGAGATCGATTTTACACCAAACGCTCTTGCTAGCATTCTATACCGTCAAGGAAACACACACATCCTGTGCTGTGTAACAAAAGAATCTCGTCTTCCAGGATGGTTCCCAAGAGATGCAACCAAGGGCTGGGTACACGCAGAATACTCACTATTGCCCGGTTCTACTGACTCTCGATTTAGGAGAGAGCGAAGAGGTGCAAAGGGTAGAACCCAGGAAATCGAAAGACTAGTTGCCCGCTCGCTTAGGGGCGCTATCGACCTTGAGGCACTCGGACCAATTGCTTTGACTGTTGACTGTGACGTTCTAAACGCAGATGGAGGCACCAGGTGTGCTTCAATAACCGCAGCAAATATCGCCCTCAGGCTTGCTGTTAGAAGGCTCATTGCAAGTGGAGACTGCTTACCTGTGGACCTGCGCCCAACCCGTGAAGATAGAGAGAATGGATGGACTCCACCAGAACTCACTGAAGTCGAGGCGAGAAATCACGAAAACAAGGTTATTCCACACGACCTATCCGCAATTTCTGTTGGATTGGTTGGCGAAGATGTATACCTAGACTTGGATTACATTTTGGATTCAAATGCAGATGTAGATATGAACGTAGTTGGGACCGCAGACGGGAAATTCGTCGAAGTTCAAGGCACCGGAGAAGAATCAACCTTCTCATACGACGAGTTACAAGCACTTCTAGACATGGCAAGAAACGGTCTCGCTCAACTCGCTGAAGTACAATCCGCTGTTCTCGAAGACATCGAGTGAATAGCCGTAAGGCTTGAAATACAGATGCATGTGGCAAGGCTATCCCGGGTTAGTAGCTTAGTTGGGAGAGCGCGGCACTGAAGATGCCGAGGTCGCTGGTTCAAGTCCGGCCTAACCCACCACCCATCTCACTAAACAATGTAATAAATCCAAAATCTGCATTTATTAGTTCGGTTTATACATAGAAGCACGTCCATTATGGTCTAGGGATTAATTGTGAGCGAGACCAAAATGGATGACAAGAGGATACCTGTAACAGTTCTGACTGGGTTTTTGGGTTCAGGAAAGACAACACTCCTGAATCACATTCTCTCCAGCATGGAGCACAAAATGAAGTTCGCTGTTATTGAGAATGAATTCGGAGACGTGGGGATTGATGAGAACATCCTTGTCGAAAGCTCAGAAGAAACTATCATCGAAGTAATGAATGGATGTATATGCTGCACTGTTAGAGGTGACTTGACAGTTGCTCTAGACAACATGTATGACAGGATAAAGGACTTCGATGGGGTTCTAATTGAAACAACTGGTCTAGCCGATCCCGCTCCAGTTGCACAGACATTTTTCGTGGATGAGAAAGTAGTTGAAAGATACAAACTGGACGGTATTATCACCGTGGTGGATGCAAAGCATATCATCCGACATCTGGATGACGAAAAGCCAGAGGATGTTGAAAATGAGTCAGTTGAGCAAATAGCATTCGCAGATCGAATTATGTTGAACAAAATCGATCTTGTTGACGAAGAACAACTACAACTTGTTGAATCAAGAATAAAATCAATCAACAATTTCGCTCCAATATTCCGAACACAAAATAGTTTGATAGAGCCGAAAGAATTGATCAACATTGGCTCATTTGACCTAGAAAGGACATTAGAAATGGATCCAGAATTCCTAGATACCGAAAATGAGCATGAGCACGACCAGCGAGTAACATCTACAAGCGCTAGATTTGAAGGAGAATTGAATGTCAATAAGCTTGACAGATGGATTGGAGAATTGATGCGAGACAAAGGTGAGGACCTTTTCAGATACAAAGGAGTGCTCGCTGTAAAAGGAATGGATCAGAAATTTGTTTTCCAAGGAGTTCACATGCTATTTGGTGGCGAATTCAGCGAAGACATCGGATTGTGGAAAGAAGGAGAAACTCGAGAATGCAGATTCGTATTTATTGGTAAAAATCTAGATCATAAAGAGCTAGAGGAGGGGCTGATGGATTGCATGGCTGAAGATCTACGTTTCAATGTAGGAGATACTGTTTACGCTAACATTGGTGAATTTACTGAGGGCCGAATTCTGAAATGCTGGGACCAAGGCAATCCTTACAGAGTAGAGATTCAAAATGAAGAAAAATCCAATGTCTGGGTGCCTATAGACAACGACCATTTTGTTCGCAGCAGCATCTGAACCCAATTATCGCGGATGGGAAAGTAATGGCGCCTAGAGTTACCATTTGCGACGGTTGTTGTTGTGGTAGGGTAGAAAAAGGCAATCACGAAGCCCCGATTGAATACCTCAGAACCGCATGGAAAGAAAATGAACTTAAAGAGCAAGTTAAGCTCACAATTTCTGGTTGTTTAGGACCATGTAAAATGAATAATGTCTCATTGATAACATCAGGCTCTGAAAGAATTTGGCTTGGTAAAATGAATGACATCGAGTATTACGAAGCAATAGTAGATTGGGCCAAAGACATAGCAGATGGTTCAGGAAAGCTAGTTGTTCCCGAAAAACTTGCAAAATTACAGTTCGACCCCTTGGCGTAACTTACCCAATTTTGACCGGAATCTGGATATTCCTGCATAGTATTCATGTGCTGTTGCCCCGTAGGGGCATACATGGGGTCGGAAGATATCGTGAGTGATATTGAGACTACTCCTGTAGAAGTTGGAGATTCCAAACCTATCGACAAGGTTTCCAAGGAATTAGCAGCTATCAGAAAAAGAAGGAATACCGACTCCAAAAACCGGTTTCCTTCAGCAATTGAGGATTGGACATTACTTGCCGGCCTAGGATATGGCGCATTGTACGCGCTGCTCTTGTTCGGAATGTCAAGCGGTGTTTTCGGTGAGTCTACAGCGCTAGACCACTGGGCAAGCGACACTGTTCTTGACGCTGGAGACCAATGTGAGGAAGTCCTTGACACCCCATGGATACATGCATACCCAGACAACGATGTTGAGGCGGTGAAGATTTCAGGTCGTAACTTGGCAGAAGGAATACCCGTCTTGAATTGGACCGTGACTGCATCTGATGGTGGTGAGACACCCACACCTTCACAAGGTGAAATCAACAAAAAGTCTGCCAAAATCGAATATGATGATTGGAAGACTGGAACGTATGAACTTGTAATTACCATCGATATGTATGTCATGGGTAGCGACATGGATTTCAAGAATGAGTCCGATAGAGTCAATGGAACCGAAAGAATTGACAAGACTCTTGAATTCGAAATATCAACCTCCAAAAATGCCCTCTCATTCTTGCCCTTCGTCGATTCTGAGGTAAAGCGTGAGGCAACAATTTTGGAAGATGGTCCTCGCTCTTGCTGGTCTGTTACAGACTTAGGAAATTGGGGATTCGTGCTTATGGGTGCTGAACTTGGCGGTGGCCGTGAAACCGCTATGCTAACCGGTGGAGCTGCTGGAATTCCTGCTTGGTGGATGGCTTTCGTATCTCTTTCACTTTCTGTTATCTCTCTATTCTTGGCTTATCCTGTAATGTACAAACTGTACCACCAAGATACTGACGATATGCTATCGAGAACTCACATCAGAAAGGTTGTAGTCGATGTCTTACGAAATTCAGAATCGAGACTGCATATCAATATTGATTGGGACCTGTATAAGATCGAAGTCAGAGACCTTTCAATCGATATCATGGTACCCTATTCAAACACAGAAGGTACATTCTCAGATAGCGCTGACGTAAGGTCAGAAATTCTCAAAGAAATACTAGAAGAATTTGCTCTATTCCGCGTATTCAAGCCTGTTCAACTAACAGTTAGATCGATTGGAGACAACCAAGCAATCGACTTCGAAACTGGTGTAGGCGTCGGTAGTGGCATGATTGAGGAAGAGGACGCTGAGGACCAAGACTACACCGCATTCTTCAGAGACCTGCACATGCTATCTAAGGTTGAAGATGATGTTAGAGAATCCGTCAAAGGTTACTTCCGCTCAACTAACGACCTAATTCTACAGATGGCAACAGTAACCAGCGAAGACTCAATCATTTTCGTTAGAGTAGCGTACAAACCAAACCAAAGGTTTGCTTTCTTCAGATTCAAGGATTCAAATTCAGATATTGAGAAGGATTTGAGAAAGTACATTTCAAGGGAAAATCCTGAACTCGTTGGAACTCAGGAATTGATTGTGAAAGGCAGAAACCTAGTTTCAACCCTCGCTGACAGGTCTGGTGCTGGTCGAGTTGAAACACTGACTAGCAAGGATAGTAAGGATGCCAGAGTTGCTGCAGTAGCCAAGCAAGATGGTTTGGGCGGTAGAGTTCTGCAAACCAAACTGTTCGGTGACATTCTTTCGACTGTTGAGTATACTGCGAACGAGAAACGTGAGATGATCAACAAGTGGGGATTCTGGGGATTGATTGTATTCGTTTGGATTCCATTCATGGCATCTGGAGTTCTTGTAGGAGCAATGCTCGGTCTGCTCTCAAGGATGAAGTTCATGCGCGTGCTATGGGCTACTTTCGTTGGAGGTGCTGCAGCTTCTCTAACATGGGCTTATACTGCTGAAGGAATCATCACTGTAATGCACAAGTACAAACTTGAAGCCGCAATCCCAATTGCGATTATTGCATTCATTGGAATGGCTTTCTTGCACATGCGCTCAACTAAGATTCGCAGACAGGCTGAACTATTCGAAGACACGCTACTAGACTCCTTCCATGCTGATATACGAGACAAATATGGTAGCGAGTGAGGCGATCACATGGTTGGTGACCCCGCTAAGTTTGG
>JAYYDR010000011.1:0-8849 GCA_036160735.1 Thermoplasmatota archaeon | reverse complement strand
CGACAACAGGGATTTCAACTTCCTCTTTTGCCTCTTCTCCAAAACAACCTGCAAGAGACACACTGGCCATCAATAAGGCCATCATTACGACCTTGGCGGTATCTCGCATGAATAGGCCACCGCCTTGGGCATTTTGAGTTTGACCCCGGCTATGCTCATCGCATTTTGACAGAATAATACAGACATTATTAATCAAAACCATTGATTTTTCACTATGCCAGAAGGACCTGAAATCCATCGTGCAGCGGATAAAATCCGTAAAGCGCTGGAAGGAAAGGTCATCGAAGGCATCGAAATTACACTGCCTCAATTCAGTGGCAGAGAACACGATTTCCTTGGTAAGACCGTCAATAAGGTCGAGGCTAGAGGTAAGGCTCTATTGATTCATTTTGACTCATTTGTCATGTATAGCCATAACCAATTGTACGGGCGCTGGACGGTCAACTTGAAAACTACTGAAGCCAAGAAATGGAACCGTTCACTTAGGGTTGCACTAACAACTGACAAGCACACTTGCAGACTTTGGTCTGCAACCGATATCTTGCTGATGGAGCCATGGGAGTTATCGGGACATCCTTACCTTGCAAAGCTAGGTCCAGATGTTGTTATTGAGGAGACTACCATTCAGGATTTAGTCGACCACATGAATCAGAAAACCTATCACAGAAGGAGACTCAAAACCCTGCTACTGGACCAGGGATTCTTTGCTGGAATTGGAAACTATCTGCGCAGTGAGGTCCTATTTACCTCAGGCTTACATCCGGATAGAACGGTAGGCTCACTATCGGATGAGGAAAAGGAAAAGTTAGCTGAGCAAGCACTATTTCTGTCGAGGCAATCATTCCACAACCCAGGGATTACAATCAATTTAGAATTGTATGAAAACCTACGCGATGTCGGATTCACTAGAGGTCAATCAAGGCACTGGGTATTCACCCGCAACGACAAGGAATGTCACGACTGTGGAGATTTAATCGTCCATACGAGGCCTGCAGGGCGTAGGTTAGACTTCTGCCCATCCTGCCAAAATTAAGCTACAAGATTGTGATCCAAGTCCGGTAGTGATCGAATAAATCGAACCTTATGCTTTGAATTGATAAAAAATCAGTATCTGTAAGATATATCTTACTCGGATTCAGTAATTTGGATGGTTGTGGATGAATCAAGAGACAGGGAATCCCTGTATTTCTCTTCTATAACCGCCAATCGCTCTTCACTGATTTCATAGGCCGTTGCAAGATTAGCCAACAAATCTCTCTCACGCTCTGTAAGAACAAAATCCTGAATGGTTTTTCCATATGCTTCAAGATATTTCAGTTCTCCCGGGGAATATTCTTCAGGAATTAGTCTGCTTGAACATAAATCGATTAGATTGATTATCGGGCGTCTACCAATAATTATCGTTGTACCCATCAGAACACCGCCTAGCATTCCATAACCGATCACGTTTTCCATAGCTTCACTCACAAATACGAACGAAATTGCACCGATTCCAGTAAATATCGTGTTTGTGAAAGTCTTACGCAAATTCGAATCTATTCCAAAGACGGTGTCCTTCAGCGTCGCATGAACGAACATAAGTGCCTCAAATCCAATCGCTGCAGGAGTAATAACTAGGGTGAAACTCCAGATGAAAAAGAGTGCTCTATCCAATGTGGTTGGGTCTGCGCCGTATTGGACTCTAATACTATCGGCAAATTCGAAAAATACTCCACCGTTTAATGCAGGTAACATTACCAATACTGTTACGAAAAATACCACTTGTCCGACTACCTTACCTAAGAATCCGATGTACAGAGAGCGAGAAGGTAAGGAACCATACGCCGTACTTCCTTCATTCTCTCGCTGACTCTGCTTCATCGATGCACGCAGGAAGATTAGTCCGAGAAGTGAGAATATTGGGCCAAGTAAAACTATGCCCCAAGAACCAGCCGGTTCGTCTACAACCGCTCTGTCGAAATCTCTAGAGCAAGTTCCGATTTCTGCTGCATATTGGTTTACTCTTTCAGTTACGGAGCCCCACCAGTTCTTGACTATTGGCTCGCTACCTGCCTCATTGCATATAATCCAGGAAGCATTTTCAAAACCAAACCCTTCTTGAGTCCTGAGAAAAATCCATGTAATCAAACCAATAAATGGAATAACATACCAAACGTGCTTCTTTAGAGTGTCATTATTCAGAAATTTTAGTTGATTGACCCTGTAATAAACTGGGAATGAAAGATAGAGTAGAATGCTTGTAATTTGAGCAAACATGAAGGGTTCCATCTTCAATGGGAAAAGTATGTCCCAAAGACCTTGCCAATGTGATGAATAAGGGAAGATTTCCAATGCTAAAAACGAGGCCTTGATGCCTTCACAGAATAACAATATCGCCATGAAGCGATTCTCTACAGAATTCGTGTTAGCCTTGAAAACAAGATACGAAAGACCGATCATCCAAAACAAGACGACTAGAGAGAATATTGCTACAATATGGTAAAAACCATACAAACTTTCTGGAGAAAAGGCGCTGCTATAATACTCAACAACCTTGCTCATGAGAATTTATATAGGATTCAGGGTTTTAATAGATGCCCCGTTTTCACATTTAGTATATCAATTCATACAGACGTTGGTTTAATTTCAAGGTCACGGCATACAAAATTCATGACTTGAAAGCCCTCAATTAAATTTTGTACATCGAGCATGATTAATTCTTCAATAGACCCTGATTCAAGTATGGGAGGAGGCACCAATCTGAAACATGTTTGTTAACAATAAAAAATAATTTCAATCCCAAAACTGATATTTTCTCGTGGATTAAAACTCCTGCTTATTACTTAATCAATGTAGTTTGCCAAGTATGGCTACAGCCGTACTTACTGAATGGTTCGCAGATGCTGACATGAAAGATGTTGCCACTGTAGGAGGAAAAGGAGCGTCACTCGGTGAGATGTTCCAGAAATTATCTAAAATTGGCGTCAAGGTTCCAAACGGATTTACCTTGACAACGGTTGCGTTTAAGCAATTCATTCATGCATCAATTCCTGAATCTACGTGGAACAACATTGGTGCACCTGAAGATATCGAAGAGCTGCGAAATGCGGCGATAAAATGCTCTACATTGGCCGAAGCGTTGGAAGTTTGCCTGCGAGATGCTAACCCACAAGACCATCTGAATCTCAATAGCAGAGCTACTTTGGCTCGTTCCCTAGTGCGTGAAACTCCTGTGCCTGATGAGATAAAGCAGGCAATTGCTCAAGAATACGGTAAATTGTGTGACTTGTATCATGCTGGAGTAGATGTTGCAGTTCGCTCATCAGCGACTACAGAAGATTCTGCTGAGGCATCGTTTGCAGGTCAATACGAATCCTACCTTAACGTCAGCGGTGACCAAGACATCATTGAGAAGTGGCGCCGATGCGTAGCGAGTATGTTTACCGAACGAGCGATAGGTTACCACATAGATCACGGAATGCATCCACTTGATAGTGCCATTGCAGTTGTTGTAATGAAAATGGCGAGGTCCGACAAGGCCTGTTCGGGAGTGATGTTTACCATTGACCCAGATTCAGGACATGACGGCGTCATACACATCGGCTCGTCGTACGGACTAGGAGAATTAGTGGTGCAAGGAGTGGTTTCTCCCGATACTTTCACCGTTTGGAAGGAAGGCCTTCGTAAAGGTAAATTCCCTGTCGTTCACCGTACTTTAGGTAGTAAAGAGCAGATGATGATTTACAACGAAGAGGCTGCGAATGATGTTCAGTCAATAGCAGTCCCATTCGACCACAGAAGACAGTGGTCTTTGACTAGAGAGGAATGCATTGAATTGGCAGAAATGGCACTGAAAATCGAAGACTACTTTTCCAAACCCATGGATATTGAATGGGCTAAAGATGGCGTTACTGGAGACTTATTTATTGTTCAAGCCAGGCCTGAGACTATACACTCGAAACAGGAAAGCAGCAAGATGACGGTTTACAAAATCGATGAGATTTTAGCTGCAAATCTCAAAAAATCTGGCCGAGTAATGGCCACAGGACAAGCAGTAGGTAAACGAATAGGCACTGGAAAAGTCAGGTTGTACAGAACTTATGGCGAGGTTTTGGAGAGCAAGCGCGAGTTACGCAACCTCTTGGATAGTGGAATGTCGATGGAAGAGGTTTCATCTGAACTATCGGTCTTTGAGCAAGGTGACGTGTTGGTTACTGAGATGACTACACCCGATTGGGAACCGTTGATGAAACAAGCATCGCTGATAATTACCCGAAAGGGTGGACGGACCTCACACGCAGCAATTATTGCTCGTGAATTTGGAATACCAGCGATTGT
Organism: Thermoplasmatota archaeon; assembly: GCA_036160735.1. Lineage (GTDB taxonomy): Archaea > Thermoplasmatota > Poseidoniia > Poseidoniales > Poseidoniaceae > MGIIa-K1. The sequence continues at coordinate 4,532 of JAYYDR010000011.1, read as the reverse complement.
GGGATGCTCTGATGCAATGGACTTGCCCCCATTTACCACGGTAACTGGTTGTTGTGCTGAAGGTGATACTGGCTACGTTTACTCAGGCGAAGTGCCATTTGAAATCGACGAAATATCCTTTGATGAAGACCTTGATTTAACGACGAAAATAAAACTCAATGTTGGTTTCCCAACCAAATCCTTGACCGATTCGAGGTTACCTGTCGACGGGGTTGGACTAGCTCGAATCGAATTTATCCTATCTTCAGAATTAGGCATCCACCCGCTGGCGTTTGTTCACCATGATGAGTTGAAAAATTATGTTGAAAATGGAAAACTATCTGATGGATTAAAACCATATCAAGAGTCATTTGCTGGCGCTGATATCAATGATATACGCACACTAGTAGAATCACTTGAAAGTCGAGCTTGGGCATATCCAGATAAGCGCGACTTATTTATCGATAAATTACGTGAAGGAGTTGGACTGATTTGTGCAGCATTTTATCCTAGGCCAGTTCTTGTACGCCTATCAGATTTCAAATCCAATGAATATCGAGAATTATTGGGCGGGACTATCTTTGAACCGGTTGAAGAAAATCCGATGATTGCTTGGCGAGGAGCCTCACGCTATCTCGATGAGAAGTTTAAGCCTGCATTTGAGATGGAAATCGCTGCAATGAAGTCTGTTCGATACGACTTTGGATTAGATAATTTGCAATTGATGGTACCATTTTGTCGCACACCAGAGGAAGGCCAGATGGTGAAGAATTTGCTCGATGACCACAATATCGGGCCAAAATCTGGCACTGAACTCTTTGTCATGGTTGAATTACCTTCCAATGTTATTGAAGCGGAGAGATTTATGGATATGATGGATTTAGCTGGTGGATCAATTGGTTCCAATGACTTAGTGCAAACCGTCTATGCGGTTTCTCGTGATGATTTAGAAGGATATCAAAACCCAGTTGACGCTCGCTCTCCAGCGGTAAAATCAATGATTCGCGACATCGTAAGAAAATTCAATTCTCAGGGCCTAGAAATAGGAATTTGTGGCCAGGCACCCTCTGATTTCCCAGACGAATTTCCGCCGTTCCTGATCGATTGTGGAATCACTAGCATTTCAGTTACGCCAGATACTGCAATTGCTGTAAGAGCTACAATCGCTCAAGCCGAAGAAGCAGCAAAAAAGGCCTAGAACACATTTTCAGTTTTTGAACCATGCTTGGGATTTTCTGTTCAAGACTTGATAGCTTCGAGTATGCCTGGATCTAGGACTTCACCTTTGGTCATTTGTTGCCGAACATAGTGTGTGACTTCTTTAGCGGTGTCTTTGGCTTGCTGTGTGCGCTTGGCAAGTGTACGCATCGGCATTGCCATTCTGTGATTTCCTCTGAAGTGATCTTGGTTTTCTTCTAAGAAATTCCAGTACATATCAGAAATTGGACATGATTTCTTGAAGTGAAGAGAGCAATCTCCACAGTAATCTCCCATCTTCTTGATGTAAGGAGTACCGCTGACATATGGCTTAGTAGTCATCACTTCTCCAACCGCATAAGTTCCCATAGCTAGCACATTAGGCTCGACTACCCAATCATAGGCATCGGTGAACATTGCCCAAAACCAATCAGTCAATTCTCTGGGATGGATTCCAAGTAGATTTCCAATATTCGCAAGGACCATTAGACGAGGAATATGGTGTGCATAACCGGTTTCAACAACATCTGAAACCGCTGTATCAAGGCATAACATCCCCGATTTTTCTCCCCAAAAAGTGGGTGGAAGTTCGTATGAATTCTCCAGTACGTTGGGAGTAATTTTGGCTGCCGGCCAGTTCCCCTCCCAGCCAGCTGCAGGTCTTGCTTTGACAGGGGCGGAATCCGTTGCAAACCCATCTGTCAATTCGTGAACATGGTGAACAAATTCTCTCCAACCGATGATTTGGCGGACGAATCCTTCTTTGGAATTGAGGGGAATATCAAGCGCTATTGCATCATTGAGGAGAGTGCTCGGCATTATTCTTCCAAGATTCACAAGCGAAGACATAGTTGTGTGGAATAGAGTGCGATGTTCTTGTGTCATTGCATCCTCGTATGGTCCGAAATAATACATCACTGAGGCTTTTGCCCAATCCCAAAGTCGCTTGGTATCTTCGGCAGACGCAGGGAGATTTTCTGCAACTATTTTTCCTGGATGATGACCGTATTTCTTCTCTACCATTTCGATTACTTCGAGAGTAATTTCATCCGGCTCAAATCTCAAGGTTTCAGGTAAGTCGACCGCACCATCCCAAGGCAATCTATTCTCATCATCAAGAGACCATTTGCCGCCAACTGGCTTGCCGTCATCCTCCAACATAATCGAGTAATTTTTGCGAATGTAGCGATAGAATTTGTCCATTCGCCAAGGGGCATTTTGACCTGCTCCTTTGGTGAAATCCTCTGTTGTAGTAAGCCAGCCTTTGTGCTCGAGTAATTTCAAGCGACCGGCCTCGACTAGCGGTTGAAGCGAGCGACGAAGGCTCAATTCTGCTGGCTTGGTTACAGTGATTTCTCCCAACTCATCACAAAGTTCTGCGAGGACTTCCCCGTATTCTTTCTCAGAAAATACATACTTGACCGCATAGCCAGCATCTTGCATTTCGAGGGCGAAGTGCCTTTGATTTGAGAGCAATAATGCTAACTTCTGTTTGTGATATGGGAGTTGTTTGGCCTTCCAAGATGTCTCGATAAAAACCAAGCCAATTTTCTTGTTTTCAGGCAGCAAATCCTGATTCAGTTGGTCATAGGAAACGAAGTGCCAAGTATCCACACCAGCACAGGTGCCCGATAGTGCTGATGTGAATACTGACACACAAACATGTTCTCTAGTTCATTTTTGAACACTTGTTGAATCTCACAGAGAATTCAGCCAACGTTTTCCCAGAAAATGGAGGTGATTGCGAACAATGCTCCCATAATCAGTGCAAAGGTTAGCAAGCCATTAGTGAACCATGATGATTCAACTTCTTCCCCTTGGAAAGTCATTCCATCTTCCATTCCTTCAGACCGTAGTCTGAAGTATGCAATCGCTACTAGTAGCATGACAAGTGGTCCTGCTAGAGCATCCATTTGGTTGCCATCGCTAACAGTTCTTGCAGTTCCTGCTAGCATACCTGTGTAGGTTCCAATCGTCACTGAAATGAAAGCGAAAAGGGAAGGATGCATTACCGACCATTGTCCAGATGCTCCGTTAGTTAGAACAAGGGCAGACCATAGTGTGTATACCAAGATCAAGGACCCTGAAACGGCGACTGTTACTTCAGATGGTATGCCCTGTCCGACCGCACGTGCTGCATCGTCACCAAGAGCGGCAACCCATGCTTCATCACTCGGGAAGCCTTCGCCAATTACTGTGTCTGGAGTGAAGATCATTCGCAGTGAGTAGAATAATCCCATCAAAACAAGCAAAATTAGTGCAACCATTGCAAATTTATCTTGGACTTTGATACCTGGCTTGTATTCTGACAAGCCTTCGTTTACTCCTTCATCCTTCATTAGGAAGTAGGAAACGGCATACAATGCCAATACAACTGGCACAACGTACTTTGGTGTCGTATTAATGTCTAGTGCACCTGTATCATCCATCCACATTGCTACTGTCATTGCAAATAGACCAATCATTACTGGAATCATTGTTGTCCACTTACCTTTTGGCCCTTCAATCAAGATAATCATTGAAGATAGGAAGATTCCAAACATTAGAATTCCATTGAAAGCGGTTTCTGGTCCACCGTTTCCATAAATGCTGTCTCCCATTTCCGACTTATTGTTCAACAATGTGAAACAACTGTCTCCACCGATTGAATAGCAATCGGCAAAGAACATGAAATTCAACGAATAAACGAACATAACAAGAGCTGTTAGTCCGAGGCATATTTTTGCAGGCGTAGATTGTATTTTATCTAGCATTAACAAGTTCAGGGAGTTTTCTCCCTTTTGTACTATCCTATTTACTAGAATCACAAACAGTGCTTTTGTTGGTGTAAATGATTCTCCGTGGGAAAATTTTTGAAAGACTCTCCAAACCATCAAAATGGTAGTTTTACAATGGTAAAAATTACAATCATGATAATTACAATGACCCAGGTTGCGTTTTATGGCAAGACTCGAGATAGGTGCAAATGCTCCGGATTTATCCCTTCCAGCGATAGATGGTAGCACATTCAAAATGAGTGACCACATTGGAAAAAGAGTGATACTAACTTTCTTCAGATTCTCTACATGCCCGCTTTGCAACATCAGAATCCATCGAATCATCAAGCGCTGGAATGAATTCCCGGAAGACACGGTTATGGTGGGTGTATTTGATGCGAAGATTGGTGATTTAAAGAAAAAAATGAAGAAGCACAATGCTCCATTTACAATAGTTGCAGACGAAACGTTCGAGCACTTTGAGAGAAATTCAGTTAGAAGGTCTTTTGCCAGATTTATGATGGGGGCATTACGCTCACCACTCACCTTGATGCAAGCTACTCTCAAGGGATATGTTCCGATGACATTGTCACTGAAGAA
>JAYYDR010000010.1:0-11840 GCA_036160735.1 Thermoplasmatota archaeon | reverse complement strand
CCACTATGTCATGAAGGAAAACGGCACAGAGAGACCATTTACTGGAGAATACGACAAACATTTCGAATCCGGAAACTACCACTGTGCAGATTGCGACAAACTTCTTTTCTCCTCTGATTCGAAATTTGATTCAGGTTGCGGCTGGCCAGCATTCAGTAAAGAAGACGAATCCGCTAACATTACCCAATTGAAAGACACCAGTCATGGCATGGTTAGAATTGAAGTGAGGTGTTCGGAATGCGACTCACATTTGGGACATCTATTCCATGAGCCACGTGGCCCCCGATATTGCATCAACTCGATATGTTTGGATTTCAAAGGTGATTAAGATGGTGAAATATTATTCTTCGAAGAAATACGGGCATGAAAGGGGCTTATCTGCAGCATTCCGTCAGTGGAAAGCAGATAGCCATTGTAAATACATCCATGGATACTCCCTTGAGTTTGAATTCAAATTTGGTGCAAATGAGTTAGATGAAAAAAATTGGGTAGTAGATTTTGGTGGATTAAAAGAACTAGAAAAATGGCTAAGAGATCACTTTGACCACAAAACACTGGTTGCTTCTGATGATCCTGAATTGTCAAAATTTAGAGATTTAGATAACGATGGCATTATCCAAATGGTTATTGTAGAATCGACCGGTGCCGAAATGTTTGCAAAGATGGCAATGGAGTATTCTACCGGTCTTATTCAGGAGAACTATGGTGAAAGATGCTGGGTAGAAAGTGTCACAGTAAGGGAACATGGTGCAAATAGTGCAACATGTAGCATCTGAATCAGAGAAAAAGTAGACACGTCTACTTATTCGGGGTGACACGCTTACGCCTCTCTCTCTTCCAATCCTCATCATCAGAGAGTTTCTGGAGAGCTGTCGCTGCCTGGACAAATGAACCGATCATACGCTCTGCTTCAGAATCAATTGGTAATCCTCGAAGAATAACTCTGTCGAATACGTCACCAATTAATTCGTTCTTATCACTGTCAAGAGACGAGGCAAATTCATCGATTGACTGCTTCAAAATTTTCCTCAACTCGGGATGTAATGCACGTTCTTTTTCTACACCCCTAACCATAGTACCATGAATTACTCTGTCCCTGTGCAATTCATACACACAGTGTCCTACAGCCTGTGATAGATTTGCAATTGGATAGCCTTCCCATGTTGGTAGAGTTAGCAAGAAATCACATCTATCGAGATCATCTGTAGACAAGCCTTTGCCCTCTTCACCAAAGACTAATGAGACTTTACCCTCAAAATCTCTTAACATCTCTGCGAATTCCCAAGGAAGGACGAAGTGTCGCTTAAGGACTTTGGAACCAACTTCCCGCTTTCCACTTGTACCAACAACAAGAGATGATGATGAGGTTGCATCTTGAAGATTATTGTAAACTATGACATTATCTAAAATTCTGCCTGAGTGTTTTGCCCTATTCCTTGCTTCTTCGTCGTCTGGCGAGCAGTTGGGACTTACCATCGAGAGTTTGTCAAAACCATGATTGAGCATTGTCCTGCATATTGCTCCCAAATTCCCCGGATGATTTATGCCGACCAGAACGATATCCAAGTCATAACTTGATTTTGGTAATGGAACTTCCATCCTGTCCCCCATTACATGACCTCCGATATCCACCGAGGGTCGCAGGGAGCATAGAGGAAAACAACTGCTTGTTCGTCGTTCTCCCTATCAGGCATGATGATTGAATGTTTACGGAAACCGTGGTTTTCTCTTAAATGATGAACCAAAGATTCCAATTCATCCTTTGTGCCATGCACACTAACTGGAGTTCTATCCCAGGCGACTCTAATCGCCATATTTGGACCTCAGTCTGTTCTGCGCTGGCGGTAACGTGTTACATAACCAGCAATCCAATTACGCAACTTCTTCGACTCTACATCTGTAAGTTGCTCGACCATCTTCTTGTTGTGGTCAAAATCATCAGTGAACTTTTCTCCGTGCTCTTCGCATAGAATGATTGCACGTAGTTTTATGAAAGTCGGTCTAATATTTCCCATTTTCACTCCTCCATTAATTTGACTTCGATAGGGATATCTGGCTCATCGTGCCTTGTTACCTGCAGACGAATTTTACGGGGTGGATTTTCGATTCCTCTTGCCCAAATCGCTTCATTGACTGACGGGTCAATCCAAACTTCTTCGTCTTCGCGTACCTTGAGGTGTCTAACAACCTCGTTTTTGATAATTTGAATCGCTCTTGGAGCTCTCTTGTAGCGGGTAATGTTCCAAGCGTTTCTCAATGGAACTACTAATTCACTGACTGCTGCGCGTGCCATTCATATCACCTCTGTAGCTTAGAGCGCCTCCAATTGTGACGCTTTGGGTGAGAAACTGTGTTTCGCGATGTCTTGAGCATAACCCAAACTGGAACTCTTCGGTTCTGCTTGCCTGCTTTTAGTAGGCGGATTTTCTTTGCTGCTGGCTTGTTGCGTGACATTTTTTCACCTCAAATTCTTCTGATGCTTGTCTCTCTTCGTCCTTCTGAAAGGCCGCCTAGGATTCGCTTGAGTTGTTGGTCGTTGACTGGAGTTGCAATTTTCTTCTCACTCGATAGGGTAGCCAGATGCGTTTTAACCCGAGTGGTCAAATCAGGATTAACTAGATTCAAACTCGCCAATCTCGACCTTGCTTCTGGAGTAAGGATCGTCTTCATTGCTGCATCTAGTTGTGCTATTGCCGCCTGTTGTGATTCTTGTTGAATTTCAGCGTCCGCTTGTGCTGCGGCCTGCTCCTCTAACTGAGATTGAATTTGGGCCATACGCTGAGCGCGCAGTTGGGCTAATTCATCATCAGCAGACTGAGTCATAGTTGGCACTTCCCTTCACTTCCGTCAATATTTCGCCAAACCGGGGTATGATTCTTCAGCCGCAGGGCGTACGGAGTGTGCGACCTCGTCGAGCAGTTTTTGCCCGGATGCAGTAAGAACTCTTCCGGAGTAGAGTTTTTGGTCACCGTCGACTGACTGTACTGTCTTGGTTTCTTTCATTGAGATTAGACCAGCATCGCTCAATTGTTGAAGAGCGGTTCTGATTATGTGGCGGCTTCCCATTGCTGGAGTATTCGGATTGGAACCGTTGTCCTTCCTTCCGCCATATGCTTGAGCGAGTGCGTTTACGCCGATTGGGCCTTCTCTGCCGACCTTTCGAAGAAGGGCTGCGCACCTCAATTCCCACCAGTTTTCTTGGGTAGGAGGGCGCTCGCGGTGAACACCAGTTTTGACGTAATCGGCCCACTGCGGGCGAGAAATAGCATCAATTTCGGAAAGTTTACCAGCGAGAACTGGGTTCAACAAGTCAGCAGGGACATCGTAAAACGTCGTCATCGTACCACCAAGCAACCTGCCGACCTTACTCCCCTATATCAATGGCACTGTTCAAATAGGGGTTTATAATATCCGAGAAAAGGCAACTGCGAACACGGAGCAGCAGAGTTCTTGAAGGGTAGAGAATTGCCACAAATCATGCGTAAAGCACTAGCTCAGAACCCGAACCTATTGCGCACCCTAATCGGGATGGGTCTTACTTTGATTTTCTTGCTTGCGTACGCCGTTTATGGCGCGACAATTGAGACGGAGGTTTACATTTATGAGTCTGATTCTATCGAGTCTCAAGTTACACTAGATTCAGAGGACAGATTTTATGATGCAGACGAAAATAGAACAATATGGACTTGGGATGCCGATTTAAACGGAATCAACCTAACTTGGGTTAACTTGTCTGGAGAGATGTTGAGTGTTGGCTCGACAATTTCAATATCCAATGCAGAAGGACTCTACAGCCATCCCGACCTAGGAAACCCTGATGCTGATGACTTTTCTTGTTCTGAATCTTGTAAAAAAGAAGAGGACCACACCATCAATATTACATCTGGTAGCACAGAAATAATCGCACTGACTGATCCAAACCCCGCTCTGAGAGGAAAAGGCTCTTTGTTTGCAGATTCAATCGATGAAGCGCTTGAAAAATCCGATGAAATTCTGTCAACAAATTTCACCCAAACGTCAGTTAGAATTACAGTTATTGAGCAAGGAAACAGAGATGTTGCTCCAACTGTAACCTTGACCCAAGTTAACGAAGAGTTAGGAGATGTCGAGCAGTTTGAAATCGATGCAGCGACAGAATTCATGTGGGCATTAGCTGCTGTAATTGGCTGCTTTGGTATGATCTTGGTACCCTCCTTCACAGTATACTGGGCTGCACAAGCAAAACAGAAAAAGTTGGAGTTGAAACTCCAAGTTGCTCAAAATTCATTAGAGGAAGAATAGCGAAGGAGTCATAATCTTTGGATTATCGTGCATACATGAGGCACATGGGACGACTACTGCCGCTGTTTGTATTGACGTTGTTAATTCCGTCATACGCAATTGTTGCGGTTGCTGATAGCGGTAGGGCTGTTAACGTAGACTTAGACATTACCGATATCTCTGTAACATATCCAGATAACGCAAACCGGTCACTCTACCAGATGTTTTCTTCCAACTACCCAATTCCAGGATTCGACAAGCCTGAGATGCTTTACGTCACAGACGGTGTTGTTGGAGTCGAATTAAACCTGAATATTGTTATCGAAAACTTGGGTACTGTTCAGTCAGGATATGTAGATGTCGAAGTCATGGTCCTTCACAATGAGTATACGAGATTTGAACTCCTTAACACAACAAGAGGAATGAGCCCTATTTCTGGCTCGTCATCGTCGTCTCTTGACGTGCTTTGGACCCCGTATTATTCCGGAAATCACACACTAATAATCAAAGTCACCAATGCACTAGGGGACGATAATCCATCCAACAATCAGCAGTCTAGGCACTTGACTGTAGCATACTATTACGATAATTGTGTGGATATGACTCAATGGACATCAACCGGTGATTGGAAAGTCAACTCTGATGTTTCTATCTCACAATCCAGCTCATTCCACGTAGGAAATGGGCAGTTTTCATCTTATTCTGCGTTGACCACTTCTACACTTACAAGCCCTGTATTCAATGTCGCTGATGATGTTTCTGGGCATAATTCAGCGATAGGGTACTCATTTTTCTACACCGGGGGTGCTGGTAGTGGTGACGAAATGAAAGGATATGTCAAAGATGAAACCGGAAATTGGGATGAGACATTCACTATGCAGAACGTTATTGACAATAATTTCCAAGACGGACTAAACTGGAATACATTTACAGCTACATACAATGGAAAGTCTTCTCCATTAATTCCACTGACAAATTCACATTTTCACACAACAACTCAATTGAGATTTACCTTCACATCTGATGCTGTCGATAGCGACATAGGGTATTGGATTGATGAGTTGGTAATAATTTACGATCAGGCGGCAAAGAAAAAAGAGTTTCAAATCGAGACAACTGGTGTATCCACCCTAGGTGGGTTACCAGGTGATTGGTCGACAACTCGATTTGAAATGACAAATACTGGAAATATATCTGCTCGATACACACCCTCCGCAACAGGTATTCCTGCAAATTGGACTCACTATTTTGCATATCCAACCGGTGCGAGTATAGGGTCAACAGGCGTAGAACTACTACCTGGTGAATCTAGAGAATTTGACCTGAGAGTTTTGATTGACGAGAATGCGAGTCAAGGGAACATACCAGTCACAGTAAACGTAACTTCAAACATATACTCAGATGTCGAAGATGGTTTAGAGTCAACTATCAAAATATTGCCAGACAGATTGCCAGATGTAATCCGGCCAGACCCTACTCCTAGGTGTGCCCCTGGAACAACATGTCAATTCCCTGTATCTGTTGCGAACATCGGAGAGGCGACGGACGTATTCACACTTACGATTGAAGATAAAAATGTACCAACTGGTTGGAATATTGTATTGTCCACAAACCAATCTTCTAGCGTCCTAGTAAGGGTAGACACTCCCGCACAAGTTTGGTTATCTGCAACAGTTGCCTCTGATGCTGAGCCCGATGTTACCGCTGAAGTTTGGTTAACGGCAACTAGCACTAACGACACTCGCAGGTATGACACTGAGACAATTGAAATTGCAGCAGCCATGACAAGTATCGCTGAAATATCATTAGACGGCAACATGGGCTCTGAGAGATTCATTGACCCTGGTAGCTCTCATGATGTGACGTTCAGGATATGGAATAATGCGTCAAGGATCGACATTTTTGAAGTTGGTGTCATATTTACGGAAATATCTGGTTGGAGTGTCGAACTTCTAGATTCACCTGAACTAGCGATTTCTGCTGGCTCATCCTCGACGTTTTCTGTGAGAGTTACATCACCAACAAATGCACAGGCAAATGACTTGGGACCTAAATTAACACCTTCCGCAATATCCTCGAGGTCGGGTGAATCTATTTCTGGACAGGATTGGCACGGCACAAAGATAAACGCAGTTCGAGATGTATCACTTGAATTACTGGATTACCCCAATACTTTGACTCCTGGTATTCCGATACATGTTTCCATAGAAGTTACAAATAACGGAAATGGACCGGTTACCGCTGTAATTGACTTACCGTGGTCTCCGGATACTTGGGAATGGTGGGCATTAGTTGAAGGAGTGAATGTTACAGATGGCATAGATCTCTCTGTATCTTATGATTTGGATAATGTTAAGCAAGTTGATGTTTGGATTTTACTTCCGCCGTTAGAATCGCCAGGAGAATTCCACGAAATAACTCTCAAAGTGTCTCCTGAGAGTGGGATCGATGTGAATGACGAGGATAATTCGGAAATGTTTGAATCAGTAACGGACACAATTAGGCAGCCTAGATTAGATGGATATGCAGGAGAAAATGTGGTTGAAACGAATTCAACCTTCTCATTCAATGCAACGGCATGGAATATTGGTAATGCTGCAGACAGTACAATTAGAGCCCGCTTGATATTACAAACCTCCCAAAGTTCCGAAGATGTGATTGGATTTTTGAGCACAGGCAATGGATTATCAAAATCAAATGGGGAGTGGATAAGTCTAAACTTGGGACCCACTCAATCAGTTGAGTTGTTTGCAGATGTCATAATATCCGGCGACTGCGACTTAAATACGATAATTTCCGCAACTATCGAATTAGAAGGAGGAAGTGATGACCTAGGTAGACCAATTACTAAATCAATTACAGCAGGGCTGCTGGTTGGGGAGAGAAGAAATGTTGAGTTGCAAGAAGTAGATCCTGTCGTGCAGAAAATTGAACCCAATTCGGCTCACATAATTTGGATAAACCTTACTTCAACCTCAACAAAAAGTGAAATTTTTGACGTAAATGCGAATGTTCCAAAAGGATGGGGAATCATTTGTGATGGAAATCCAATCCACACACAAAATTCGAGAATCGAACTTGATGCCGGTCACATAATTCAGCAGAGTTATGATATGAGGTGTGAAGTTGTAAGAGAATCCGGAGATTATTCCGGAACGTTTACAATATTCGTCAACGGAAGTGATTCCCGAATAGATTACAAAATCAGTGATAAACTTAGATGGGCAGAACCAACATCGGACGAAAGTAATGCGACGATTATAGTCGCATCAGGTGCTGGAATCCTGGTGATTATCGTCATCGGAATCCTACTATTTTTGCGTAGGGAAATTGATGAAGAAGACTTCGAAGACGAATACGAAAAGGCTGAAGCCGTACCAGCACAAGGACCACCCTCCACCGCTTTTAGTGGTCCTCCTGCAACAGTAGAACCTGTAGCAGACCCAATGGTTGAGTACCAAAGACAAGTTGAGGAATACAATCGCAAGATGGCGGAATACAATGCATGGCAACAGGCGCAAGGTTCACAGGTTACACACGAGTCGAGTAATCATGAGTGACGTACCGGGTATTTGGTATGGACTACTCAGCCTAGTTGCAGTATTTGGTGTAGCAACATGGTGTCTAGATAAATTCTCATCTAAGGATAATCTGAAGAAAATTACTGCAATTTGTGGCACGATTTCGATGCTTGCCCTTGTTTATGTTACGTATACAACCGAGGGACTTTGATGATCGAAGGAAGTTGGGATGATTTCATTCCGGTGCGATTACCGGTTGACTGGGAGTATAGAGGTGATGCTGGATTACACCCAGATATTGATGGAGTGACAGGAAAAGAAGTTGTATTACTAATTCAGAAAAGGTTCACACGTTTCGAAAAGATGCTTGCTAAGTTGATGAAAGCCCCAAAAGTAGTCCGAAGAACCATGCACCCAACTCAGTCCATGCTTTGGGAACTGATGGATGGGGAGAGAAATTTTTCAGAAATCTGCAAAATAATGAAATCCGTTTACCACGAAGATATAGCACCTGTTGAGGAGAGAATTAAAGCATATCTCGAAGTTTTCGTAAGGCTCAATGTCGCTACTGTTCTCAAGCCTAAGGAAGAAGAGTAAGTATATTCTCTGGCGGCCTTCCAATGACTGCAACTCCATTAGAAATTAAAATCGGCCGCTGCAAAAGACGTGGATTGGATAAAATTAGCTCTGCAACAACTTTAGCATCTCCAAAATCAATGACCGTATCAGAATCTAAATCTGATACTCTGATAATGCCGTCAATAGTTGATAATAACTCAACGTCTTCAGGGTGTACGCCACTATCGAGGTATCGAATTTCCTCAAACTCAATACCTCGCTCGGAAAGAAGGTTCCTTGCTTGTCTAGATTTAGAACATCTCGGATTATGATAGAGTCTCATAATTGATCCAAATGTTTCCACTAAATCATACTGGCGCCCAAACAAGGCGTAATCCTATGCCGTCGCTTCTTTTGTCCAGTTTTGATAGACTGAAAGCAGATGAAGTAGTCGATTCGGACTCCATCAACCAAGAACCTCCCTTTGTTATTCTACGGTCGCCCTTTTCCGAATCAGTCCACTCCGCAACGTTTCCGTGGCAGTCAAACAAGCCCCACTGGTTCTCTTTCTTTTGACCAACTTCTCTTGTTGTTGCGCCAGAATTACCTCCGTGCCAGGCCACTTCATCGAGTTCATTATCCCTATCGGAGTGATACCAGCGTGTGGTTGAACCAGCCCTACATGCAAATTCCCATTCAATTGCTGTAGGAAGCCTCCAAATGCCGGATAATCCTAGCCTTTGTTCAGTTTCGACTTCATTCAATTTCGAGATAAATTGCTGACAATCCAACCAACTAACAGATTCAACAGGCCTGAGACCTGCTGACCAACCATCTTGGAATTTTGAAGGGTTTGAACCCATTACGGCTGTCCATTCTACTTGGGTAACTGGACGAGCGCCAATAAAGAACGGCTCTTCGACAACTAATTCTCCATTTGAACCAGGTTCAATTAGTACGAATGTTCCGCCATTGTCATTGTTAAAAGACGGTCTCACAGTTAATTCCAGCCGTACCGAGTGTAAGAAACCAGCGGGAACGCAAACGGACAATCCTTATGCCTAATGGGATGACCAACAGGTCAGTGACAGCCATGTCAGAAGGCAATTCAACCAATCCAATTGATGCTGCGGCAGAGATAACAGATGCAATGATGTCTTCATTGGCAGATGTCGTCAAGACAGTTATCTCCAAACCAGATGAGGAAAAATTGTCAGAAGAAACAACTACTGAAGACACCGATGTAGTGTTGGATGATAATCCGGAAAACGATGAACCCGTTATTGACACTACGGTTGATGACATTGTTGCTGAAGGAGAGGCTGCACACCGTTCTGGCGACCATGACTCGGCTTTGAAATCCTTCAACAAAGCGATTGCTTTGGACCCTTCAAACCCAATGGCTTGGTTCAACAGAGGAGTTTTACTAGAGGCTGAACAAGACCCAAAAGGTGCCAAACAAGCGTTCGTAATTTGCCTCGACCTTGACCCAAACCATGGGCCTGCACTGGCCAACTTGGCCGTTCTTCTCGACAGACTTGGAGATGCTGACGGCGCCCTAGAAATAGCAGATAGGGCATTGAATTATTTCCCTGGACACCCACATCTAGTAAGAATAGTTGAAACTAATCGAGCTGCTGGTGGGGTAATCCGTTCCACTCCGACTGTAATGCCACATACTCAAGAGAAATTGGTTGAACAAACCCTAACTCACGCAGTTGATTCAGGGATAGATGATTTATTTGAGGAGGAATCACATCCTGAATATGCTGAAGTAGATAACTCTGAAGAATATGAAACTGAATCTATTCTAGAAATTGGTGCTCACGAGGTGCCTGAATTAGAAATTGAGGAACCACAAGAAATTGATTTGGATATGCTCTGTAATGAAGCAACTAGTGTTTTGACTTCTGGTGACGCTAAGGGTGCACTACAAATTCTCAAGGAACACTTGCATGGAGAAGCAGCACAGCACTTTGATTCTTGGAGAATTTCTGCCGGTGCAATGGCTGCAATGGGACTTGATGACCACGCAATAGCAGCATACAACCACGCAATCGGACTCAATCAAGACCATGCAAAATGTTACTTCAATCTTGGAGCATTACATGAAAGAAAAGGAAATATCGACGCCGCTAAAAAGTGCTTCATTAACGCAGTCGAAAAAGACCCATCCTATTCGAAAGCCGCATTAAGACTCGCAAATCTGTCTGAATCAACAGGAGACATTCAAAATTTACTTAACGCTCGTAGACAACTAATCAACGAAGATGGTGGAAAGGAAGCTCTCGCTTTATTGTTGGTTGAATTAGCAGAAGGAGAAGCCAAGATTTTAGAAAATACTAGCGGCTTACCACCAACTATCCCAGAGGGTCCGGCTCTTGCAACTGAGGCTGTAGAATTGTGCGAGGCTAATACTCCGATTTTTGCACGTGCATTGTCAGCATCAAACCAACACACAGAGGCTGTAAAAACCTGGAAAGCAATGATTCAATCTGACAAATCAAACCCAGAATTATGGACAGGTTTAGCGAGGTCACTAGAAGCAGCGGGTGATATGCAGACAGCACAAAGGTGCCATGAAAAAGCCAATGCATTGGCAAATCCACAGCCGGTCGACCCACTTGATGCGCTAATGGATTCAGATGAAACTCAACCCAGTCCGGCTGTCAAACCTCCAACTGAACATTCTACTGTTCAACAGCCAGTTCCAACACCAACTCCGCCTCCAATACAGTTGTCAAGAGAAGGAGATAACTTAATCCAGCAACCTGTTCCAACTCCGACACCACCGAGCACGGAACCGATAAGCCAAGGAGTGATATCTCAACCAGTCCCTACTCCAACACCGCCTCAAATTACAGTAGAGCCGACTAATGTTCCATTACCAAACCTAACTGCAAGACCTGAACCAGAACCAAAACCTGTGGAGTCAAAGCCACAGGTTGACCTTGCTGCTGCTGCATTGGATGCAGCAGCAAGAGTAGCCGTCAACACAGGTATTGATTCAAACTCAAATTCAATTGCCAACCAGGATATTGAATGGTACAACAAAGGAGTTGGATTAATTGAGGACAAGAAATACAGGGAGGCTTTGTCTTGCTTTGACAGAGCTTTACCATCATTTGCAGATAATGATGAGATGGTTATTCGTATCCTAAACGGCAGAGGAAATGCGCTTTACTACTTGGAAGATTATCCAAAATGTGTAGAATCATATCACAAAGCCATGGTAATCAATCCCAAAGGAGTTCAAGGAAAAACACTGTACAACATGGGCACTGCTTACGCAGAAATGCAGCGATTCTCCGATGCAATCAAATGTTTTGAACAAGCAATCCCAAGAGGATTAGACAAAAATCAACAAAAACTAGCCAAAGAGCAAATTCGTCGATGCAATATTCTGAAAAAGGAACAACAGCGAAAAATGAGCTGATGATATGAGCACTGAATCAGCAGATGCAATTATCTCCCGTCTGATAGAGGGGGGATTGGAAGAGA
>JAYYDR010000009.1:0-3805 GCA_036160735.1 Thermoplasmatota archaeon | reverse complement strand
GGCCTACGTCCAAAGAACGTAGAGCGAAAGGGCGCATGATTACAGCCCTAATAATGGCATCATGAACGCCATCGGTCCACCTACCAAAGTCAATGGAATAATGGCAGGCCACAAGAAAACCAGTAATGGGTACTTCTTAGTAATCCAAACTTGGCTTACTCCATTTTCCTTCAAGAGGTTAATATCAGATTGAAGTTTTTCTTTAGTTGGAGTTTTTCTCGGTGCTCGTGTGCTGTGCACTATCTTCTTTTCACCACTAGGCATTTCTGCGATTGATGTCAATAGCCAGACGTGATTATTCATGACTTCATCAACATCCATTCTTTGGGCATGCCAAATCAACTTAAGATTCGTATTGCCTTCCTTCAAGTTTTTGAAAACCATGACTAGAGGTAGGAAAAGGAAAGACAATCCTCCCCATACCAGTAGTGCGATTGCGGGTGGCATAGCGATTACAGAATTTTCCATGGCTTCTGGGAACTGTATAGGAATGCTAGTCCATGAAGGTACCAATATTGCTACCCACATTAGACCCTTGCAATCAGCGCCACCGTGAATTAGCCGCATTCTCCAAGCCATATCTACAAGGAATATTGGAATGAAAACGGCGAAAGTCGACCACCACAGTATTGCTTCTTCACTTCCGTCTCCAGAAATAATTCCAAGAATCGATTCATCAGTATGCAACAACAATCCTTGGACAATACCAGAAATTCCGATTACATACCAAAAGCTGACCAATATGTCCAATGGGTTCCTAGCCTTTATGTCCTTCAGCGAAGGTCTTCCAATAACAGCAATTGATGCATATGCTACCATCCCTGCTGCGGTTGCAAAGACATACCATTCTGCTTCTGAATTTAGTAAATCTAGGACCCAGAGAAAAATTGCAGGTTTCGACCAGGTTATCCAAAATTGGTTTGGAACTCTACGTTCTTTATGGTCCAGCCATGCAGCGATTCCTAGAGCCCAAAACAACACACCTAGACGTGTCCAAGATATCACCTCCGCCGAATCCATGTTTGACGGATGGCGGCAATCACCTTAAAGGAGACACTCATGACAGGGTCGTGTGCAGGTCTTTGTACAGGTGTGAACTATGTCCGATATCGAAACTAAGTTGGGGCAAATTGCCACTGTGATTAACCAGATAGACGACCCTAAAGTTCCGAGAAATATTCGCAAAGGTGCAAAGGAAGCTTGTGAGCAGTGGTTGCTCAATAAAGCAAAGGAAATGGATATTAGAATTGCAATTACTCAGGCTAAACTCGAGGAATTATACGAGGATCCAAACATCCCTCCAGAGTTTGGTACCCTTATTCTAATGATTAACACCGAACTTGAAAAGATTCTCAGAGAAACTCTCTGATTATTCTTCTTCAGATTCTTCTTCCAAGGTTTGAATCAAATCATCGAGTCTAGATTTAGCAGTTTTTCCTACCTTTCCTTTAGATATCATTTCTCCAAGGTCACTGAAGTCCGGTCTTTCTGCAACAGCGCTGAGGATGAATTCAACTTCATCAGGACGCGCCTTCCCGCGCTTTAGGATTGTTTGTGCGGCCGACCTAGCAGAAATCCGTGACACCTCCTCATCTGATACTCCCAGAGACTTTTGTAACTTGGAGAGTTTGTGATACTCGCCAGAAGATAAGTTTCCATCTTTCAAAGCATCTTGCCATGCTTCTTCCAATGTTGGAGCTCTTTCGGATAGCATGATTGCAATCGGTCGTGTTTCCTCAATATTCTCTAGTACAATTTTCACGATGGCAAACATAGGAATCGCTAGAATCATTCCAAGGATTCCCCAAAGCCAGAATGAGAATGCAGTAATTAGCAACAATACTACAGGAGATAGGTCAAGAGCTCTACCTGCCCATTTTGTCTCGATGTAATTACCCCATACTTGCTGATTAACCAGCAGGAGGATTGTCAGTGTCAATAAACCAGTTGGTGTTAGCAAAATTAGTCCCAAGATTAGTGGTGGAATTGTAGCAATCAATGAACCGATATAAGGCACATAATTCAGAATAAATGTCATAACTGCCCATACAAACCACAAGTCTATTCCGTATATTGCCATTATTATTCCAGCAATTACAGCACTTCCGATTCCACAACCAGTTTTTACGATGAAATATGTATTGATACCCTCTTCAATTTGGGTTTGAATAATCGCTACCCGCTCGCTTGCACCATCCGGCCATGCTCTCTCTATCCTACCAGGAAGAAGATGTGCTTCGAATATGATGAAAATGAGAAAGAATAGAACCGTTATACTGGTTGTGACAAATGTGCCTACCTCTGCAACTACGGCAGTTATCAAGTCGGTAGCAGAACCTCCAGAGCCTATGCCGAGGCTTTCTAAATCACCTCCCACAGTTCCAGTATCTTCCTTTATGGATTCTTTAATTGCAGGCCCGACTATTGGAGCGTTTTTCAGAGCCTTCCACTTTTTGTTTAACTTTTCATTATACTCTTCTTGACGGTCCTCATCATCAATAAGATCCGATGCCTGAGTCCACGCAAAGAAAGCCGTTGAAATTAGAATTAGAATGAATAGTAGCAGTGTAGTTAGATATGATAGAAGAACTGGAAAACCATTCTTGGAGAGCCAATCTGCTCCAGGCTTTAGAACAAAGTAAATTCCCATTGCAATAAAGAAGGGTTTGAGAACTGTCTCAAGATAAATCATTGATAGAACAAAAACCGTCATCAAGATTGCAGCGTGCGATGCTGTAGCAATTCTACGATGAAATGAATGGCTATCAACAAGGCTGGCATTCTCTCCCATGTTGGGCCACAGAAATATCCAATACTTGAGTTATAACCCAAAAAACACTTTATTGGCGGGTTTAGATTCAAGCAAGTCGTTGTTTCAAGAAATCTGTCCAGTAGGTGAGATTTCAGGAGTTAGTCTGTCAATGACAGCAGATAATCTCTCAACTAGGCTGGTCTTCATTTCGCCCACAAGAAGTGCATGCTCCATGACCTCATCTAGAGTGTCTACTGGAATAACTTCAATTTTCTCCCACTGTTGGTCTAAGAGTACGTCTTGAGCGTTAGCCCTTGGAATAATCACGGTCTTGATTCCCGATTTGGCCGCAGATTCAATCTTCGCAGTTACGCCACCGATTGGGAGTACTTCGCCACGAACAGATAGACTTCCTGTCATCGCTAAGTCTTGTCGAATAGGGATATTTTCCAGTGCTGAGATGATAGCGGTCGCAATCGTAATCGAAGCTGAGTCACCGTCAACACCGTGCGTATCTACGAACTGGATGTGTATGTCATAGTCTGAAACATCTTTTCCAGTGAGTTTCTTGATTACTGCACTAACATTTGTTACGCTTTCTTTAGCAAGGTCAGACAATCCACCGGTTGCGAGGACCTTACCGCCTCCACCAAGTGATGGTGTAACCAATGCCTCGACAGGCAGCATGATTCCACTGTAATCGGATAGTCCGGAATCGGCGCCAAGCACAGCAAGCCCGTTGACTCTACCAATGCGGTTTCCAGAATTGACCACTAGTGAGTATTCTTGTCTGCGTTCGATCATTCTGTCAGCGACTTGCTGCTCTAATGGCTTAGCAATATTTCTAGCGGCTAGTACATGTCTGGATGTTGTGTATTGTGAGCCTTCTTCAGTTGCTAGGTCACCAGCAATTCTGACCAAGCCACCCAACTCACGCAGTCTAAGCGAAAGTTTACCTCGACGACCAGCCCTTCTCTGTGCTTCTCTCAGAATTACAGATACGCCAGTTCTGTCAAAGTGTGGTATCTCTCTAGAGGTGCCTAGGTCTCTTCG
>JAYYDR010000008.1:0-26285 GCA_036160735.1 Thermoplasmatota archaeon | reverse complement strand
AGCAAGTCTTGAGGAAATTAGAATCACAGCAGCAGCAGTTCGCTCACACAGCGAGATGGGTCAATTGATTCCAAACAATAGGTTGTGGGTTTTCACATCAGGACACAATTACGAACTCGCAGAAGCAGACGGCTCGATTGGAATCTTGGAAGAAGCAGGAGCAGTGATTTTACAGGACACTTGCCCTGAGGTTACTCCTTACAATCGTAATCACTACAACCACTTGATGACTAACTCTCTCAAGGCAGAACATTATCTTACGAGTGGTTTGAACAAAATGCCAACATCTGTAGGAACAATCCAGGATTGTGTAAATCACGCTTTCAATCCAGATTTGAGTGGAGGTCCTGTCGCTGAACTCAGACCAAAAGCTCAACCCCAGCACGTATCTTCAAAGTCAATCCAATCCGGAGATTGCAAAATCGCAGGCTCAGGATTAGACTCCCAAGGTGATTGGGTGGTGGAAGGCGAGGCTATGGTAACCGACGTTCCGATTACTTACCTTGGATATGTAAATCGGGATTCTGGAGTTATTGAGGAAGTAGGCCATCCCCTGGACGGTCGAGCAATCGAAGACAAGATTCTGATTTACCCAAAGGGTTCTGGTTCAACAGTCGCCCCTTACGTACTCATGGGATTGATTTACACCGGTAAAGGCCCAAGGGCAATAGTTAATCGAGATGTATGTTCGCTAACATTGCCTGCTTGTAGCCTACTCGATATGCCATATTCTCACGGATTCAGCGAAGACCCTTGCATTGCGGTTAACGACGGTGACAAGATAAGAATAAGCAAGAATGGCGAACGCGTTTCACTTGAAGTCCTCGAACGTAAAGGTGAGTGAATGCGAGTACTGGTCACGGGTGGGGCAGGTTTTCTCGGCTCACATCTAGTCGATTCACTTCTCGAGCTCGGCGACAAAGTCGTTGTTCTTGATGACCTTTCTAGGGGGCATATTTCGCAGGTAGATTCGAGTGCAAAGTTTGTTCAGGGAGACGTTCGGTCATCTGAAGATTGGGAAAAAGCATGTCAGAATTTCCAGCCTGAAGTGATTCACCACTTGGCAGCAATCAATGGGACTAGGAGATTTCACAAAGAAGCAGATTTGGTCGTCGATGTCAACGTAAACGGCACTCGCCTTGCCCTAGAATTTGCAAAACTACACTCTGCTAGGCTCGTGTTTTACTCATCTCCGGAGGCTTTTGGAGAACAAGAGAATATGCCATTGTCAAATGATTCTGACAGTCGCTTTACGCCTGCGCATCTGCACCAGCGCCACTCTTATGGCGCTTCAAAACACATTGGAGAATTGTTATGTCAATTCGAAGCAAGGAAAGGTCTGGACGTCCGCATAGTCCGCCCATTCAATGTATACGGTCCAAGATTACACGGTGATGAAAACGGACAGGTCGTTTCGATGATGATGGCAGCATCTCCAATCGAAGTTCACGGCGATGGGCTTCAAACAAGAAGTCTGACATGGGTTGGAGATGTCGTCGAGGCCTTCATCAAAGTGGGCACTCAGAAAGGCCTCGAGGGGCAGGCATTCAATTTAGGTTCAACAGATGAAATTTCAATGATTGATTTGGCAACAAAGATAGCTGGCCTTCGTGGAGTTGAAATTGTTTTCACAAAGCCGAATAATGGTGATAGCAAACGCAGATTACCAGATATTTCGATGAATGCTGCAATCGATTGGGTTGCCAAAACCTCGCTGGATGACGGAATTTCTCATCTCTTGTGATGAGTAGCAGTATGTGTCCAATCCATTGGAGTTGGAGTTAACTTGTCCATTCCATGTTGGCAAAGTAGTGCCAAACCATCCTCCGGAGCATGTTCAAATGGGACAATTAACTTCTCGACTCTTAGTGTGACGAGACGTGCAACTGCACCCTCTGGTAGTGCTCTATCTTCCACTAACCTGCACTTCATGATGACAACCGCTTGCGGGTGAACTGGCCCCTCTAAGTCGATCAAATCCCATTCGCTACCTTCAATCGGCTTGCTGGCTAGGTCAACATCCTTTGCAGCCCTCATAGTTGGTGCCAAGAATTGTAATTCACATTCCTTAGTCTCGATGAGATTTAGATAAGTATCTCTCATCTTTCCTTCTCTATTCCTAGATAGTGACATCACCGCTAAGGGTGGAGTTGTAGATACCATTGACACACTCGTCATTGGCGCCACATTTTCTCGCTCACCATTACGGGTAGAAACCAGGGCAACAGGCCTTGGTGAAGCAGCTGCAGAGAACCACATCGACCTTGATTTATGATCAAGGTCTTCAACATCAATTTCTATCTCTGCCTGAGAATAGTCTCGAACAAACCAATGGTCCAAATCGCCCTTCTCAACCTCTTCTAGGGCATACTGCGTATAGTTACGATAAGCATGCCACTCACCAATGATTTCTGAATCATCCCCTCGCTTTTCTTTCCTAGCAATAGATGCATCTGCATATTCCAAACATTTACGAAGAAAATCACATACTGCTATTTTACTCATCCAAATCCCTCTTTGTGTTGTATTCGTTTAACGTCATCATAAATTTAGCAGGATTACCAGCCCATACTTCTCTAGCTGGTACGTCAGAAGTTACTACTGACCCTGCTCCTACTATGCACTCTGAATTTAGGACTGCCCCTGCGACAATTGTTGAATTGGCACCGATTACAACCTTGTTTTGTACAATCACAGGTTTCCATTTACCTCCTGAAGGAGGATACCTGTCGTTTGTTAGAGTGGCATTAGGTCCTATGAAAACTTCGTCCCCAATTGTACAACCATCTGCTATGTATACACTTCCTTGGATTCTACAATCCTTACCTATTGTAACATTTGAACCGATGTGTGAGAGTGCACCAATGTTGGTTCCACTGCCGATTGAGTCCGCTAAAATCGTGCATGGTTCCCATGCAGTTGCATTACTTTGCAACACGATCTTTTGATTTTTGAAATCACTCATCAAGTCCCAACTCTCGGGTTAGCATAGCTACATGCCCTTTCGCTTTCACATTGTATCTTGCAAAGATAAGATTTCCATCTTCTCCGATTACGAATGTAGAACGAGCACATCCCATGTACTCCTTGCCGTAATTCTTCTTCATTCTCCAGGTGCCAAACGCTTCGTGGATGGAGCCATCCTCATCCATTAGTAGCGGGAAGTTAAGTTCCTGCTTTGTTATGAAATTTTCATGGCTCTTTTCTGAGTCCTTTGAGACTCCAAATACCTTGTAACCGTGAGCACCCAATCTCGCCATGTCATCTCTAAAGTCACATGCCTGGACAGTGCAACCAGGGGTCGAATCTCGTGGGTAGAAGTACAGAATTACCTTATGTCCTGATTGTAATATTTCTTCGAGATTATGTCTCTCTCCTTTGGAATCAAGTGCGTCAAATGATGGTGATTTTCCTCCGGTTTCAAGTGTGATTGCTTCTGCCATGGTAAATGCGAAGAAGTTGACCCAAATCAAGCCTTTCATCAAGAGTTTTTGCACGGGGATTTGCCTCTGCACCCCATTTATGCACTTTGCTTGAATTACACTTCGTTTTGCATAAAAATTAGGTGTGTTAGCGATTGTCTTATAATCCGCCCGGTCTACACTATATTCCATGGCAGGTGCACGTATGTCTAGGAGATGCCGCAAGTTTATGCGGCAAATCCACAAGGCTACGACGAGGTACTCGCTACAAGAAATCGCCTCGAGTATTCAGAGCGATTTGGACCGTAGAAATCTATCATATGAGGAGGCATTGAACCTCGGCAATATTTTGCAGGACAGGGCAGACACTCTTCCTGGCGACGAGATTGTATACGCCGTTTCAGACCGTGATTCATACAGGCGAACACTCGAACTCTACCTGAAAGATGGGGTTTTAACTCAAGCAGAGCAACTTCTGCTCTGGGAGGAGAGAAGGCGCCTTGGGATTGCCAACGAAGTGCACAATAAACTCATGGAGCAACTACTAGCGGTATGGACTAGGCAAGGCAAGTCGGTACAAATTCACGCGTTCAAGGGAGGCATGGCAGATGTCTGAGCGGAAAGTTGCTTTTGCAATCCTTGCAATACTAGTGCTGCAGGTTTCTATACCGATCTTACCAGTTGATGCAACATCGGGCCGAACAACTCCAGACTTTTCGGTAACAGCCTTGACATTCTCTTCGGGAGGATCCATTGATGACGCAGGGCAGAATATTCTCGCTCCTACTACTCATACTGTTAGAGTTGTAGTGCAGAATATTGGTGTTGCAGCTGGTACTGCATCATTACAGATTTTGCATGAAACCACAGCCAATGCTGGCAACCCTACACTTTTGCAAACAATCGACTTGGGTACGATAGGTGCTGCGTCAACAACTAACCCTATTCTATACGATTGGACTGCATCATCCGGTGATGACCAAACATTGATTGCTAGAGTGGTCTCTTCATCGGATTCTGATAATTCAAACAATGAAATGGAGATAGATTTCGATGTTAAAATCCAAAATGAAGGTATAATTCTAGGGCACAATGTTCCAGGGCCTACGCCTGGCTTTACTGACCTGAGATTGAGTCACACTTCCCACACATATGAAGTGAGCGTCAGAAACGATGGAGTTACAGACCTAACTGCAGTTTATGAGATTAATTTCACAGAGAATTCCAATCCTTCTAACCAATTTTCAGTTTGGTCTGACCAAGTAGGCGGTTCAGGAACATTACTACTGGAGCCTGGAAATTTGCTGACACCTGCTTCAGGCCAAGCGATATCAGCAACATTCGATGCTTCCTCTATGCTTGGTTCTTGGACCATGGTTTCTAGGATTATTTTCAACGGGACATCTTGGACAAACGAGTTAGTTGCTGATGTTTCAACTGTAACATTCTCCAATTACATCGTAGACCTGTCTACTCCAAACGACCGATCCATTGAGCCAGGTGCTACTACCAATGTTCTGTATGTTGTAACTAACCTAGGCGACGGTGACGACCTAGTTATCGAACTTGGCTCGGATTTGGGATGGCATGATAATTCTCAAGACGGATCTTCGATTTTCGTCCCAGCCGGTGGCAGCAGGAACATCTTCGTTCCAGTAACCGTTCCAACAAATGCAGTCAAGCCAACAATCGAGAACGTATACCTAAACCTCTCCAGTACTAATGGGTCCTACACCGCCAGAAGCGTGGGGCATGTGATGGTTGGTGACCAATATCAAGCGACAACAACTCCTGATGAACCGAAATATTTCGTTGTACCTGGTACACAGAACACCTCAATGTTCTCTTTACTAAATTCTGGAAATGTGCCATCTGCGTTCAATATAGATGCTGGCCTTTCTTCCTCTGCTGACAATTGGGTCATTGAGTCGACAGTTACTACAACCGGAGTCCTGGGGGTTGGAGAAAATGTCTCTATTCCAATATTGGTTACACCGGCACCAATTTCGTCGCCGCTAAATCCAGCTGAACGGAATGCAAACGGTGATGTTCTGAACCTCTGGGTCTCTGCGACACCTGTTGACGGTGGTGTTCCCACGCTAGGACAAGTAGAACTCGAAGTTAGACCTGTCATTGCGGTAGACCCTAATCCTGAAGTGGATTTGATTGAACTCACCGCTCAGGAAATTCTCGACTCAAACGGAACTGGTGGAATCGACAAAATCGTATCTCTTTCTGTGGAAGTAAGGCACAACCTAGGGGGAGGTGTTTCCGGTGGAATCGATGCAGATATTACAACATCGACCCCTACTTTCGCTGCACTGAGCCCAGGCGGCGTCAACGAAGGAATGAGGTGGGGTACAGACGTAACTCCAAGCACTGTCACTAATCTTCAGATTGGTCAAAGCCTTCAATCGTTCCTAGCAATAGATGGGCCAACGGACGAACTGCCTATGGCGGGAGAAGTAACTGTCTCAGTTACTGCAACCCCTGTGGTCTCAAGCGGCTTATCCTCTTCATTCAACGGATTGATTTCTGACGGTTTGACTAGGGAAATTAGAATTGTAGTTCCTAGCATCACTGATGGTAAAATAGTAACCGAAGGCCCGCTTGATGCTGATGTAGGAAATCAAACAAACTTCACTTTGAGGTTTGCAAACACTGGTAACAACATGTCATCCTACAGGCTATCAATTGTTGACGACTTGCCGGAATTATGGTCTGCAGTACTTGAAACAACAGATCCTTCAAACCCATCAATCATTGCGAATCTCACTCCTTCAATGTCTGACCATCCAACCACTGGAGATGCCCACATTTCTAACGTTACACTGAGAGTTACTACCGATCCACAGGCCCCCGCAGACACAATGCAGCCCTTGACAGTAAGGACGGAGGATAGAGAGACGGGCGAGTTGATTTCCCTAAGTACAATCTACATCCGGGTAGAGGAATCGATTAACTTCGAACTCATTCCTACCAATCATACAGTTGACTTATCGCCGTATGAAGCCCCACTGACTAGAGTTTACATCAATAATACAGGGAACGTTGCAACAACCTATTCTGTGTGGCTTGATGATACACAAGCAAACGATGTTGACTTCATATTAGAATCACCGACAGAGGTCGTAGTTGGCCCTGGCTACTCAGAGGCTGTAAAAATACGCCTGAGTCCAGATTTCGAAGCAAGTGCTGACGAACTTCACATGGTTACTCTGTGGGTTAAAGCAATTGGAGGCATGAATCTATCTGCTAGCGTAGTTGCTAATGTTACAGAAGATCACGCATTAGCAATCGAAGTACAGCAATTGATATCGGTTACACCCGGTGTTGATGAGGTGATACAAGTTACGTTCAACAATACTGGTAACTTGGAAGAGTTCCTGAACGTGTCCGCTGTAATCGAGGGAGGATGGAGCCATAGTTGGGAGCAAGACCAGATTACTCTTCCAATCGACGGTACTCTTCAAAATGATTTGACAGTAAACGTTCCTGCATTAGGTGGAACTTCTTTATTGGCAAATGGAGACGTTCACAACGTAACTATCTCATTGTACCATGCAAATAACGGCGATTTCCTCGCTGCAAGGACGATTCAACTGATTGTGGCGCCAGTTTTCTTAGTCGAGTTTGATGACTGGCCAGATGTAGCAAAATACAGCCGTCAAAGCGAAGTTGACTGGCGAGTTAAAGTCAAGAACGTAGGGAACAAAGACGTCACTGTAACTATTGATTATGACATCTTGAAGCCAGGATTAGAAATTAACTCGTTAGATTGGAACTTGGAAGACCCTGCACCTAACTCCCTTTTCCTACCAGTTGGAGTCAACGTTATGTTGAATTTCACCGTTACTGCGGATAAGTTCGAACCAGACATTTTCACTGAAGCATTGTTGCGCGTAACTTTCACTCCTAATGACTCTGAAGTTACGGGTTCTGCAGTTGCTGAAACCGCCCTAAAGATGTCAAGACTATTCGCATATCAAGACTACAAACTCGGATTACCACCAAGTGATAATTCAAACATGACCGAAGAGATTACGTGGTCACACATCCCAGGATTAGCTGGAAGTTCTGCAGTAGAGTACATGATTGAATTGTGTGATGCTGAGAGAAGAATCAATACATCAATTATCAACCTAGGAGAAGGGGACTGGAATTGGTCTTTCGCTTTAGAGGTCGACGGTGAGAATCAGATTCTTGACCTATCAAACGATTGTGAAGGTAGTGCCCACTCGGTAGTATCACTTCCATTGAGGCAAGAATATGTTACAGATAACCCACTTAGGGTCGTGATTGATACACCGAACCGTCCAAATATTCTGAAAAACGACGGATATGACCTAACTTTCAGGCTTTATCATCCAGACGAGCACAATGGGTTCACAGAGTATACTGAAGCAACATTTTCATTCTACTTCAAGACTGAAGCCCTCCTCACTATTTCTGAATTCGACTATGGCGGTGATGATTTGATGGAGGGTACAACTTCAATCATTTCAGCTAAAATCAGCAATATAGGGACATCAGTGGCACTAGACGTTACAGCAACACTTGATTGTGAAGGAGTTGAGGTAATCGATCCTGTATACTCTCACGGCATGATGGTTGGGGATTACAACACGACAGTTCAATGGGAAATAGAAAGCGACCGCTTAGACTGGTGGTCTCAATCAACCGATGTCACTTGTGAACTGACGGTAGAAGGGATTGATTGGAACGGAGCACCTATTGAGCCTAAATCAATAACAAGAGAAACGTCGGTAAATTCGTGGTCTCCTGGTGTGACTGTGTCCTTCATTGCAGTTCTGGTTTTGTTCGGTGCATCCATCGTTCTGCTAAGGCTAGTTGGTCAAAATGACAAATTTAGACTGGCGGCAGTATATTCTGGTGTGCTCGGCCTAGGATTCGCATTCCACCTGATGGGCTTGATTTCCAGCGATTGGGGAGGCCCTGTGATTCTTTTCCTAGCGGCACTTTGGGTTTGGATTATGACATGGAAGTCTACTGTTGAGTTCCAGTTAATCCACGAAGATTACCAGCGTGCGAGAAAGGGAATAAGTACACTGTATAGCGATCACTTCGATGTACTCTCGAATGCTAAGCGCCAGTTGACAATAATATTAGCAATGCCTATTCTAGGTATGATTGGAGTGATTCTGGGCGTCCCTCCTCAAATGAGTCCTGACTCAGCTAACATGTTCAGTCTCGTATCATATCTAGTAATCGTGATATTCGGTGTGACATTCCTTATCTGGAATGCTAACAGAATGTATGGTTCACTATACGGAAGGCTAACAGAAGTGGAAGTTCAAGCAAGCCGTATTGAGAGAGACCTAGGAGACCCTGCTAGGTTACTAACAGAGTTAGCAAGCGATGGTTTGGATATCAGTTCGATTATATCGCAGCCGAGATCTACTGCTGCTGCCATTGGAAATGCTCCAGAATCAGTTGTTATCGATTGGGACCAAGATGTAGGCGTACTGATGGAGGACGAATCGGAAGCAGAGGCTCCATCGGATGAAGAGACCACGTCTGAAGGAAACCCAGAGAGCGATCTAGAAGTCGGAGCAGAAGTTCCAGATGGTTCTGAATTGTCTCAAGAAACAGAAATTTCTAGTTTCGACGTAGGAGATTTATTCGAAGATGAAGAGGGAGGTGAGCAATGATGTCAGAAGAAGAGTATGAAGTCGGAGCGAACGACCTTGAAGATGCTCGCAGAGTCATCAGAGATTCACAAACAAGTGCGGACAGATTAATTCGTGCATCAAGAGAATTAGAGCATATTGTCTACGGCGTATCCAGCGATGAATCTTCTCTTGCTTCTACAGAATATGACATTATTGAGGCGAGAACCAGTCTAGAACAGCATCAACTACGCCGAGCTGGCAGGTCTGTCAGAAGAGCGGAAAAAGCGCTTGCATCACTTGAAGACGACGTTGTAGAATTGCGAAGAAATATCGCAATGCTAAATCGGTTGTTGAATGAGAAAACACTTACAGAAGCAGAATTGGAGACAATTCTTCGTCGCTTGCGAAATGCAACAGGTGCTGCTGAAATTGGTGAAGTAGGTTATGCTGCAGAAGAAGTAGAACAATTGATTGGTGACTTGGTCGTCGACTCTGCTGTAGCACTGAATCCTTTCTTGTTCAGAAATTTCTGGATGGGCGTGGACACAAGGTGGCCCGCAGGTGGCGAAACAGGCGTCATGATAGTTAGAATCTGCAATGATGGCTCTAGGCCAATTCCTGAAATGAGATTGGCTCCACCTGTACCTGAAGAATGGCAGTGTGTCCCCGAATCCATCGATTTGCCAATAATGAGGCCAGGTGATGTAATCCTTGTTAGATTCGAAGTAAAGCCGGGACTGAGGTTCGGTTTGGATGAAATTCCTCTTTCTCGCAAGGTAGCAATTCAGACAGGGTATGAAGTACAAGCAGGTCAAGTTAGAGTAACAATGCGGATACAAAATCGCAGTATGGAAACGATTCGCGACCTATTGTTGCAGCCATGGATGCCGCCAGGTTACAAATCTCATAATCTTCCTCTCGTGGAGAAACTTTCTCCTGATGAAATTGGAGTGGTAAGTATGCCACTCGTCATAGACATGGGCGATGGAGGTGAAACCACCGCCTGATCATTTTCCACCCTGCGGCGGTTGAGCCGACTAGGGAGGATGTAGAGATACAAAAAAAGAAGAAAAGAGGTGAAAACCAATGCAGAAGAAAAATATGAATGAAGAAAACAACGATTGGGGTTCAATCGGTATAGGTGCAATGATTGTATTCATTGCGCTTATTCTGGTTGCCGCAGTCGCTAGCGCAGTAATCATCCAAACGGGTGAAAAGTTGCAACAGAACGCACAGCAGTCGGGAAGCGACACACAGCAGGAAATATCGGGTAAAATCTCGATCATCACTGTCTGGGTAGGCGCACAAACAGCTGCTGCTGAAGAGATCACAATGGTCTTTGAATTAGCGCCTGGTTCCGAACCAATCGCAGATGATGCAGTCCACTGGGCTGTAATTTGTGATGACGGTGCAGGTACGCCTGCTGTTGTAGATGGAGACCTAAGTACGGCGACCAACCTAGATACAACTGCAATAGCGAACAACGTCTTCCTACCAGGTGAGACGTACATGATTGACCTAGTAGTCGGTGGTGCTGCAGGTGCAACTTGCGCTCCAGCACTAAACGAAGAGCACTCAATGGTAATCTCCGCTAACGGCGGCGGTTCAACTTACGAGACTCTATACTACCAGAGCACAACACAAGGAGACCAAGTTGTTTGAGGTGATTATGATGAAGAGAAATAACGAAATTAAGAATGATGAAATCGGTTCTATTGGTATCGGTGCAATGATTGTATTCATTGCGCTAATTCTAGTGGCAGCAGTCGCTAGTGCAGTTATCATCCAAACTGGTGAGAAACTACAGCAAAACGCACAACAGACTGGTTCTGATACACAACAAGAAATCTCAGGTAAGATTTCAGTTAACTCGATATTCGTCTACGACGATTCAGCATCTTACTTGCTATACTTCGAGACAGCACCAGGTTCTGAAATCCTAGATGAAACCACTACTGATTTCCAGATGACCTGTGAAACAACAGCTGGTGCTTACCAATATGTTTCAGGTACTTTCACTGCAGCAACAGACGTCGATGACGTCGGAGGAGCAGCAGTTGGTAACAACGATCTACAACCAGGAATAACCTACGCTCTAATCATGAACGCAGCACCTGGTGACGACTGCTCCGCAACATCTGTTGGTGTTAACGGTGAAGTCACACTATGGATACACGTCGAAGGTGGCGGCTCAACTTACGAGACCCTATACATCTCCGACACAACCAGAGGATCACTAGTTATCTGATTCGAACTGAACCCCAAACATTTGCCCATTAAGGCAATGGGGTTCAATGAGAATTAGGAGGTACTGAAATGGCATGGCCATTCGGTAGCAGTGAAAAGTCTGGGGACGCCCAAGGCGACCTCACGGAAGAGCGCTTGCGCGTTATGTCAAACATAGCGATTGAGCAAGTACCAATGCCTGAGCAGGGCGAGCTCACCGAAGAGGATGCTTGGACGATTTCTCCAGGACCAACCAGAGCACGACTCAACAGTAGCGGATCTATTCCAACTGCAGCCTCTGCTGCACCGGCACAGGTCCAAGCAAACGTTGACACATCAAGTCTAGAAAGGCTAATTTCCAGCCGAATCGATTTGGTTGAAGACATTCTGAGCAGGGTTGAAAATCGACTTGAAGACGGTGTGGTAGCACATGCTACGGGCGCCGTTGAAATGGACGCAGCAGGTGCTGGCGATGTCGAACTAGGCGAGGGTGACACGATTGTCACTGCGTCGGGTGAGGTAATCACAGCAACTGGAACAGAACGTCTCAAGTCCGAAGACTCAGCACCACTGTTGGAGTTGTACGAAGCTCAAGCGTTAGCATCTAACCCATTCCTAGTCGCTCCGGCGCACTTAGGGGAGGGAACAGATGGATCAGTCGGTGCGCCGACTGTAGCAGCATTACTCCTCGACAATCTGTCAGGCATGGCGGCGGTCTCCTTCACTCAAAAGGCGATGAGTTCTGGTATGCTTACAGCGGATGAAGGAAGACTCGTTTTGGCAATTGTTCAAATGGCCGCTCCAGGTTCAACCGAGAGTGCGCTTGAAGACCATCTGCCACACAGAGAATTGCTGACATTCTCCGCTCTAATCTCCAACTGGAGAAGAGCGAGAGCACTCAGAGGTGGAGAGTGAAATGGGTAGCGTAGCAGTTGGAGCGATGGTGGTAGGAACATCATTGCTAGTAGTTTTCGCATTAGCGATGGCTACTCTTGAATCGCAGGTGGATGATTCCATCTCGCAAATCGAGGCGGCTGCTGAACCCGTTGCACAATTTACCATTGAGGATGCCACAAACGTTGAGGGAGCAGTAGTGTCATACACGATTAACAACGGTGGAGTAAATTATTCCGCCGGGCAAGTCGAAGTAAATGGCAGTACAGGCTCTTTCCTCGCAGACCTTGTGATCTCCGGAGGTACAGTTACAGGATTAAACATCCTTAACCACGGTTCGTCGTATCTCTACACCTCCACGTACTATCTGGAGGTCACGGGGTCTAACACTGGGAGCAATCTAAACATCACAGCAACACTAGGCAACTTGGTCTACACTAACATCACCAATGATGGAAGTACAGATGTGGACACAGACTTTGCTTGGTTGTTTAGTGATGGAGGAGCTCCAATGAATCTCTCAGATGGACATGAAGGATATCAACCAACCATCATCTTCCCCGGAGAGACTCACGAATTCTACTACTACAGCGGCGGTCAAACCACAGTTACCCGCTTGGCTGTAACAATCGATGGTCAAACAAAGGCTGCTAGAGTCCTGTGAGGTGATTGAATGGCAGATGGTGGTGCAAGTACAATGATACTACTCGTTACATCTTTGCTAATCAGCGGAGCGGCATCGGTCGTTCTCCTTGAGTCATGGGGACAAGTTGCAGAAGCAAGCGGAACCAACGCCAAAGAAAAAGTCGCTGACGCAGAGACCGATGTTTCATTCAGTGGTGATAGGGGCGATGTATTGCTCGACACATCGGGTGCGAATCAGGAAATTACCCTATACTTCCAGAATACAGGACTTAGGGTTCTTGACACGAATTCCTTCACAATATTCGTAGATGGAGTATCATCTAGTGTAGTAGGCTCTGTCACCTTATACCCCTCAAACGGGGTTTGGGCAACCGACTACGTGATGGAAGTCACGGTTACTGATGCGAGTTTCAGTTATTCAGACAATGATTTGGCAACTGTTACAATTATTGCCCAATCAACCGTTACAGATGGAGTAAAGGGCACTGATTCAGAAACAGCCGAGGTGAGGCTAAGTGTTTGATGAAGCACCTAAGCCGGTAGAAGACGGCTACGAGTTCACCCTTGAGCAAGACAGTCTTGCTAACGCCATGGGTGCAAGACTACCCAACCGAAGCCTTTGGATGATTCAGGGCGAGGTTGGTAGCGGTAAATCTCTAGTAAGCCAGAGATTGATATTCGGGTT
Source organism: Thermoplasmatota archaeon (assembly GCA_036160735.1). GTDB lineage: Archaea > Thermoplasmatota > Poseidoniia > Poseidoniales > Poseidoniaceae > MGIIa-K1. Next base: position 12,780 of record JAYYDR010000008.1, on the reverse strand, counting down.
ATTGGAAAACGGCTCGAAGGTCCTTGTGATAACTACTGAACTTACAACCCGTGGATGGATTGAGCAAATGGAATCCATTGGTTATCCAGTAACAGATTACATCGCTAGCGGTATGCTGATGGTGTTCTCGAGGTTTGGTGTAATCGCAGAAGCAAAAGAAGGAGTAGACTTGTTCGATGTGCTAGAATCGGACGCTGTCGAGAAAGCTGATGTTGTGGTTGTAGACTCTGCATCAGCACTAATTCCGGAGGGTATGGAATCCTCACAACATCTAGCAACATTACAGAAGCTGCGAAAGATTTGCAGCGAATCACGTTCACTACTACTAACTGTAGACCCGCATGAGATGGATGGCAAACTACTACACAAATTACGGTCGTCGTGCGAAGTACTCCTCGATATGAATGCAGGTTTCGTCGGTGGAGAAATCAAGCGAACCATCGTAGTTACAAGATTCTTGAGAGCAGCAGGACCTGTTCAAGCAAGCGTTGGATGGCGTGTTGAGCCATACATGGGCTTCATCGTAGATATCACGGCGGTGAGCTGATGGAAGACGAAGAACTACGATTCCAGCGGGGAGATCTCGACTCTGTGATGGCTGCCCATCCGCACGTAGCACAGTGGGTCAAGGATTTTGAAGCCCAGTATGGCAGCAGACCGTATTACTACGGCCCACTGGATAGGGATGCTCGTAAAGTAGAGCCAATGAACTTGATTTACGTAACTAAAGAACCGATTTTCGTTCACATGTATCGTCCAAAAGACGATGATGGTTCAGAAGGCCAGACCCTATGGTTTGGTCTTGAGCCACAATTGACCGATGAAGAAGAAAACATTCGAAGAAACCTCATCGAAACCCTGCTCCAAGAAGCACCTAGCGCTCCTACATTCACAACGGATGATGAATTCGAAAACATCCTTTCTGGAATGATTGACAGATACACAATGCTCGATACAGAAGCGAGGGGTGCTGTCAGAAGGCAAGGAAGAATGTGGGAAGTTCTAGGTATGGATGACAAGAGAATTGTTGTCACCAAGGAACAGAGAGATAGGCTTCGCTACACCATTATTCGTGATTTAATTCGAAATGGACCATTAGAGCCTCTTCTTTCTGACGAGATGCTGGAAGATATACACTCGGTCGGTCTAAAGCACGTACATATGGATCACAAGGTATTCGGCATGGTAACCTCGAACATAAGATTCCGTGAGAGAGACTTGCTTGCGAGATACTTGAGGGCAATGTCGGAGCGTATAGGTCGTCCAGTTTCCGACAACAAACCGATTATTGATGGAGCATTGCTTGACGGTTCTCGTATCAACATCATTTTCTCAGATGACGTATCCATGCTTGGACCGTCATTTACTATCAGAAAGTTCGCAGAAGAGACAATCTCCGTCGTTCAATTAATCAAATGGGGTACAATGAGTGCTCAGCAAGCCGCATACATTTGGATCTGCTTAGAGTATGGAATGTCTGTACTGGTGAGTGGAGAAACAGCGTCAGGTAAGACCACAACGCTGAATGCAATTCTTCCATTCATTGACCACAATGTCAAGATTTACTCTGCTGAAGATACGCCTGAAGTTAAGGTAAGGCACAAGATTTGGCAGAGGCTGGTTACTCGTGATTCAAAGAACGAAGAAAGCAGAGTTGAGATGTTCGACTTGCTAAAGGCGGCTTTGCGTTCCCGTCCCCGTTACATCATCATTGGTGAAATTCGTGGTGTAGAAGGTGCGACAGCATTCCAGGCTATGCAGACTGGTCACCCTGTTATTGCTACGTTCCACGCATCGTCAATCGTAAAGATGATTCAGAGATTTACCGGTGACCCGATTAACGTTCCAATTCGTTTCTTCGATAACCTTAATTTCGCAATCTTCCAAGAAGTTGTCGAAGCTCCCGGTGGTGGAATCGCAAGACGTATCACTGGTATTGACGAAGTAATTGGTTACAATAAACACGGTGACGGTGTCCTTACAAGAGGAATGTTCGAATGGGACCCTGTAAAGGATAAGCACTACTTCCGTGGTATGTTCCAATCTCACCTGATGGAAAACAAAATCGCTGCTCAGATGGGATTCGAGAACAAGAGAGATGTATACGATGAGTTAACTCGTCGTGCAGAAGCAATTCAAGTAATGGCAGACAGAAATTTGACTCACTATGATGATGTATTCGATCTATTGAATCTGTATTACAACGGTGGATGGGAAGCATTCCGTTCCGCAGTAGACACATGGGTCAGCATAACTGAGCGCTGAGATGGGGATGATTGAATGGAGCGAATGGCGACTTGGCAGATTGCTCTGCGTCGCCTCGAAATGCCAATTCCTCGTTTCCTCTTTGCATTCGTTTTACCTGCAGCCCTGGCTGGTTTGATAACAGCAATTTTGCTGATTTTCCTTACTGGAGGTTTTTCTGAAGGTGGTCTATTCGCGGGATTCACTGGAGTTTTTCTGATTATATTACTCCCAATTCTTACGGGTGGTGCAGCGATTTACTTCCCGATATTGGAAGTCAATCGTTCGGCGATTAAGATTGAGAAAGAGATGCATATGTTCATCACTCGTATGGGAATTTTATCTCTCGGAGAGGTTGGAGCAGACACGATTTTCGATATACTGCGCCAAATGAAGGATTACGGGGAATTGGCTCAAGAAGTCAAGAGAATCGAAACGCTCGTTGACAAGTGGCACACCTCTCTACCCGAAGCAGCAAGAATTGTAGCACAACAATCGCCTTCCCCGCTTTGGACAGATTTCTTGGACAGAATGGCTTTCTCTATTGAGGCGGGCCAACCGATTGACGCCTTCATGCGTGCCGAACAAGAAACGGTAGCCGAACAGTACAATACTCTCTATGACACAAGGCTAGAGAGTGTTGACACCCTAAAGGAAATCTACGTTTCACTCGTGTCTGCAGGGTTATTCGGTTTGGTAGTCGCTGGAATACACTTGGTTCTTTTCGAAATTGGAGATGGAACAACTGCCACACCAATTGAATTGGCAACTAGAATTAGATGGCTATTGTTAGCAGGATTCGTATTCGTGATTATCCAAGTCGGTGCCCTGTTTGCTTTCCGCGCAACGATACCCGACGACCAAACATTTGCGAGAGACGAATTTGAAACACCATTCAGATTGTTGTTTAGGCAGACTTGGTTAGGTGCTAGCATAGTGAGTGTAATCTTACTGATTGTTACGGTTTCTGTTGTAATCGCGTTCTGGGAAGGACTTACAACAACTTGGGACAAGTATGGATTAATTCTACTAGCAGTTCCGCTAACTCCGCTGTTAGTGCCTTCCGTACTAGTACAGAGGGAAGAGAGTAAGGTTCTGAGAAGAGACGAGGCTTATCCAGATTTCATTCGTGCCCTGGGTGGAACCGCACAGGCAAGAAGTGCAGAACCAAGCGCTACAATCAGAGCATTGCGAGGTATCGATTTCGGAATGCTCGACCAATCAATCGACCGTTTGGAAAAGAGGTTGTCGACAAGAATCGACAGCGAGAGAGCCTGGGACTATTTCGCCGCCGACACTAACTCTGCAGTAATCTCTCGCTACAATCGAATCTACATAGAAGGTTCACAATCATCTGGAGAGCCTGCTCAAACAGCTGATATGGTTTCTCGCTCGGTTACTAATCTCCTTTCTCTAAGGCGTAGAAGAAGCCTTTCTGCATCCACAATGTGGGGTGTAGCACTAGGATTGTTGATTTCTACAGTCGTATCCCTGAACGTTACTATTTCGATTGTTCTCCAACTTGGTGAAACGATTGCAGGTGTTGCAACAAGCATTGCAGAAACCACAGATATCGGTTCAATATCCGACGCAGCAGGAGATTTCGTACTTCCAGTTATGGAAGATCCCACTGCTGTTGAGGACAATATTTTGATGTTCAAGATTATTGCATCTATTCTGGTTCTTGTTCAGGTCCTTGCCGTATCATTCATCGCAACTCGTTTGCGTGGTGGCGGATACACTAGTGCCCTAGGACAGATGATTCAGTTGCTATGGATTGCAGCTATTGCAAGTTTAGTTTCCTCGTTCATACTCGATGGTGCATCGAGTATGTTTAGCACATGAAAATAGAATATTGTGGAATAGATATCCTAAACACACAGAGCCAATGAGTTACTCTCTGTTAGGACGTTCATGGCAGACATTGTCAATTCAGTAGCATTGACCACGGAATTACTCATTGCATCACTGTTGATGATTTGGGGATTCAGAATGATAAAAGAAGGCTGGACGCAACAACGGAAGTTGATTTGATGGAAGCACAGCCAGCATATACAAGGTCTTGGAAAGAGATTGAAATGATGCTTGATGAAGCACGTGAGCAAATGTATGAGCAGAAATCTAAATTTCAACACAGAAAGAGAATCGGCGATAAAGCTGGCTGCAGAAGGGCAGCGGCTAAATTTGCTAGAGCTAAAGGCATGGTTGACATGCTAGTTTGGGTAATTGGTGGAAAAGGTGTTCCAGACCCAATGGCAGGGTTCGAAGAACTCAGCGAGAGCCCATCTCTTCACGGATTCTCTTCTTAGTAGCAGTCCATGAACAGATTGGACAGGTTGTCAAATCGTGATTTCTTGCAGGACAGTATTCTCTTCCAAAGAAAATAATTTGCAGGTGCAACTTATTCCACGACTCTTTAGGAAAAATCGCCTTTAGGTCCTTCTCAGTCTTCACGACATTTGTCCCATTGGATAGACCCCATCTTGCTGCAAGCCTGTGGATGTGGGTGTCAATAGGGAAAGCAGGAACTCCAAATGCCTGCGCCATCACGACTCCTGCAGTTTTGTGTCCCACACCAGGAAGTCCTTCTAGTCCCTCGAAAGTGTTTGGAATTTCTCCATCATAAGATTCGACTAGGATATTCGCAAGTTTCGAAATATTCCTTGCTTTTGTAGGTGCGAGCCCGACTTCTCGGATGATTCCTTGAATCTTTTCCGGACTCAATTTAGCCATTGCTTCAGCGTCTGGACCTTGCCTGAATAATTCTGGAGTAACCTCGTTCACTTTTTTGTCAGTAGTTTGGGCACTCATAAGAACCGCAATGAGTAATTGAAAAGGAGTTTCGTGGTCAAGTGGTACCGGAGTTTCTGGATAGAACTCTTCTAGCATTTCAAGAATCTTTTCAGCCTTCTCTGAACGCTTCACGGTATCAGCCTCGGTAATTTACGCCGTATTCCTCACCGTTGATCCAAGCCCATATGAATCCTAAAAACACGAATCCGAATGGAATTACATTACAGAAAATTATCACAGATGGAGAATAATTATTCTCGCTTGACCCTGTAGCAAGCCACCCTAGGTAACCAATGATTGTCCCCGGGAAAATCGAAAGTAGTGCAATAATTACCGCTCGAATAAATCTCATATTTTCACCCCAATAGCCTCTCTGTCATTTCTTTACCTGTCAGCGAGTTGAGTATGTCCCCTTCCTCTAACCAACCTTTTCGAGCAACCATGACACCGTAATCAATGTCTCCTAGACCTTGGATAGAGTGCGCATCTGGGTTGATTACAACTGGTACTTCTAGTTCCTTTGCACGCTTACACAATCTCCAATCCAAGTCTAGTCTGTATGGAGATGCATTGAGTTCGACTGCTTTCAATTGCCCGTCTTTGTTAGCATCAGACATATACTCTAGAACTGAGTGAAGGTCGACTTCGTATCCCTCTCTTCCCTGCAATATTCTCCCAGTGGGGTGACCCAACACAGTAGTTGAGGGATGGTCTAAACACTTCAGTAGGTCTTCAGTATTTTGTGATTCATCTCTACCTCTCCAGCGACTCATGGCGTGTACACTAGCGACAACATAGTCGATTTCAGCGAGGACATCATCAGGGTGATCCAGTTTCCCATCTTCAAGAATATCTGATTCTACCCCACTGAATAATCTGAAATCCACACCTTCATTCTCCCAATCGGTATTGTACTTCTGCATGGTTCTGTGTTGGTCCAGCAGGTCATCAGCACTCGCTCCGTTAGCGATTTGTAATGTGGGTGAGTGGTCTGCAATTCCTAGCCAATTCCATCCCATTCGCTTTGCTGCATCAGCCATTTGCTCGAGGCTAGCTTCTCCATCAGAGAGCGTGGTGTGATTGTGCAATGCTCCTTTGATGTTGGACAATGTGATTAGTTCAGGCAAATCATTTGCTGCTGAGGCCTCCATTTCACCCAGGTCTTCTCTCAACTCGGGAGTAACGTATTGAAGACCGAGATGAGCATAGATGTCCGACTCGTTTTGAGCAGGTAGAGATGTTGCTGCAGCCTCTAAACCTGTTAGTTCAGTCTCAGGCATTAGTCCGAATTCATTCAATTTCAATCCCTTATCTTGAGCCACTTGTCGCATCCGGATGTTGTGCTCCTTTGAGCCTGTAAAGTAGGCTAGTGTGAAAGCAAACACGTGGGATGGTACTAGTCTGACTTGTGCGTCGATTGTGCCACCTGACTCCAATTGTTCGTAGGATTCTCCACCGATTGCATCCAATACGTTTGCATCTAGATGGCCTAAACTGAATCCGTCTTCGAAAATTGAAGTATCTAGGATTACAGACACCTTAGAATCACCAGCGCCCTTTATGTCAGCGATTCCTTTCAGAGACAGAATCTCATTTGTGACCGCTTCAACATCTTCAGGCTTTACAGCAGCGACGATATCAAGGTCCCCGATGGTCTCTCTTCTCCTGCGAGCAGAGCCCGCTAGCTCTGCTCTCTCAACTCCGGGTAAATCTTTGATCATCGAGAGGAAGGTCTGTCCATACCTTAGACCGATATCAAGGCGACGTCGTGCAGAGAACCTTGCGAGCAAATCGATACCGTCGAGAATTTTTTGTTGACTTTTTGCGCCGAAACCCTTCATTGGTGCAACTTCATTTTTCACACATGCTTCTTGTAAATCTGCGACGGATAGCACGCCTAATTCGTCGTGAAGCATTTTGATTTTCTTTGGTCCAACACCAGGGATTCCTAGCATTTCGATTAGCCCTTCTGGAGTATTAGTGTGCAAATCCTCCCAATCTTCTGGCCATTTTCCTTCACCAACTGCCTGAGAAATTGCGGTTCCAAGCCCTTTACCAATCCCTTTTAGGTTGAAAATTTCCCCGCTTGCTACCAATTCTCCAAGGTCTTGCGAAAGAGAACCGACGAGCCTTGATGCATTTTGGTAGGAACGAGTTCTGAACATATTGGCTCCAGAGAGCTCTAAAAGTACTGCCATTTGATGGAGAGCAGTACTTACTTGGTTACGGCTAAAGTACGGTGGTCCGTTCTTGCGCGGTTTCGCCAAAGTCCAGGATGCCCCTGCCATGTGACTTCGAATGCGTGCGGGTTGAAGAACCCCTGCCTATTGGCATAGACATGGTCGAGACCGAATTCATCGAGACCCTCGCGCAATCGATGTGTTTCTTGTCTTTGACTGCATTCATTTTCATTGCCACCTTTTCTAGGAATGAGAAGATGGAATTGATTGCTCAAAATTTCATTATGTTCTCGTTATTGTTGACGGCAGGAATCCTTTGGTGGCTTTCTTCCGCAGGCGGAGAATTGTGGGGTTCAAACTATCTTCCAAAGCCACTTGCAGTTTTGTGTGTCGTTGTAGCGATTGCTGCAAGAATGAACATCAAAGGACAGAATGTTTCATTCGGTGCAAACCCTCACAGTATCGGAAGGAAAGAAGAGGAATAATCAGATTATTTCCCCTTCGGTTTGGGATTCATCTGCCATCTTTTGGTCGATGAAAGTGCGCATATATTCAGGCAATTCACCGTTTACAAATATAACATCGTTAACAGCATCTAATTTCTTCAGCGAGTAGTAGATTTGCATCGCAGTCATCGGTGTTGAGGAACAACCAACACAACCGCCGTCGAGTGAAAGCATTACATTTCCGTCTGCAGTATCGATGACTGTAACCACTCCATCGTGTGCATCAAGTACTTCTTGGACGGGTCCAATTTCCCTCAGGACCTCCTCTGCAGTAATTGCCATCAGGTTACCGCTGTAGCCCCTCATCTATCAACCATCGTATTCAAATCTCATCGCTACCTGGGACTCACATGGGCCTCTTTTCCAAAGCTGAGACGTTCGAATTCAAGGTATCTGGGATGGATTGTGGTGGTTGCGAAAGCAAAGTCACAAGTGTATTGACCAAAATATACGGGATTAGAAAAGTCGAGGCATCAGCTAAAGACGGGACTGTTATTGTCAAAGCAAAGGGACTTGATTCGTCTCAAATTGAAAAAGGAATTGTTGAAGCCGGCTTTACTGTGGAGTGAGGCAAAAACGGCATACGCCGCAGTTTTTCATAGGGATGTCCTTATGAAGGGGAGGTAGGTCGCCGGCCAACAGGTGTATTGTATGGACATCGAATTAATGGCAGCTGGCGCAGCGTTGGTGGGACTGATTGTTGCTTTTGCATTGTACAAGAAGAACGATAGCATTGAAATTGAAGATAAGAAGGTCGCTGAGATCACTCAAGAAATTCAAGATGGTGCAATGGCATTCCTTTGGGCAGAGTACAAGATTCTCTCAATATTCGTCGTTGTAGTAGCGGGGCTATTGTACGCAGATACCGGAGACATTTACACGCCAGTCGCATTCTTGGCTGGTGCAGTAGCGAGCGTTCTGGCTGGTTACTCGGGTATGAGAGCAGCAACCTCTGCTAACGGTAGAACAGCAATGGCAGCGAAGAGTGGTGGACAACCAGCAGCACTTGCAGTATCGTACAACGGTGGTGCAGTCATGGGATTGTCAGTTGGTGGACTCGGTTTACTAGGTATCTCTCTTGTTGCATACTGGCTAAGTTCTGGAAGTACATCTCACATCGAGTCTGCAGCAGGTTTCGGTATGGGTGCATCTTCAATCGCTCTATTCGCTAGAGTCGGTGGTGGTATTTACACCAAGGCTGCTGACGTTGGTGCAGATCTGGTAGGTAAGGTCGAAGCAGGTATTCCTGAAGATGACCCAAGAAACCCCGGTGTTATCGCTGACAACGTTGGTGACAACGTTGGTGACGTAGCAGGAATGGGTGCAGATATCTTCGAGTCTTTCGTAGGTTCAATCATCGCTGCAATGATTATTGCTAATGGTGATGATTTCACAGGAACCGGTTCTGCTGAAGATTACATCCTACTTCCAATCCTATTGGGTCTAGTTGGATATGTTGCTTCTCTAGTCGGCGTCTTCTCAATGACCTTCATGAAGGGAATGAAGGACCCAGCAGCTGCTCTAAGAAATACTACATTCATCGCAGCAATTCTATTCTGGGCTGGTGGTTACCTTGCAATCGACATGTTCGACTTGAATGTTGAATCAGACGTCATGCAGGCTGTAATTCTAGGAAGCGTAGTTGGAATCCTAATCGGTCTAGTTACTGAATACTACACTGGAATTGAACCTGTTATGGGTATCCCAACATCAGCTATTCCTCACATTGGAGAAATGTCCAAAACTGGCCCAGCAACAAACGCAATTGCAGGTTTGTCTGTCGGAATGAAGTCTACAATGATTCCAATCCTATTAATCGCTGCAGGTATTTTTGGTGCTTTCAAGATCGGAGGAGATGAATTAGGACTTTACAACATAGCAATCGCTGCAATGGGTATGCTGGGTACAGTCGGTGTTACAATGACCGTTGATGCATACGGACCAGTCGCTGACAACGCAGGTGGAATTGCAGAAATGGGAGAACTCGGTTCTGAAGTACGTGAAATCACAGACGCTCTAGATTCAATCGGTAACACAACTGCTGCAGTGGGTAAAGGATTCGCAATCGGTTCCGCTGCTCTAACTTCTCTAGCACTATTCGCTGCATACAAGACAGCAGTGACTTACGATGACTTCACTCTGAGTCTTGGTGAACCTGAAGTTGTTATGGGACTACTAATCGGTGGTGCACTACCATTCGTAGTAGCAGCAATGACAATGACAAGCGTTGGAAAGGCAGCTGGAGAAATGGTTGTTGAAATCCGAAGACAGTTCAGAGAGATTGACGGCCTTCTAGAAGGAAAGGAAGGAGTCAAGCCTGACTCTGCAACGTGTGTTGACATTTCAACCAAGGCTGCATTGAAGGAAATGGTCTTGCCTGGTCTTGTAGCAGTATTTGCTCCAGTAGCGGTGGGATACCTATTGGGAGCCTCTGCACTCGGTGGAATGCTTGCAGGTGCTTTAGTCACAGGTGTTCTGCTTGCACTATTCATGGCAAACGCTGGTGGTGCATGGGACAACGCAAAGAAGGCAATCGAGCAAGGTCACATTGAAGGTGCAAAGAAGGGCGATGACGCTCACGATGCTGCTGTTATCGGTGACACAATCGGTGACCCATTCAAGGACACAAGCGGTCCGGCTCTGAACATTCTAATCAAGCTGATGAGCATCGTTGCGGTTGTTATCGCAAGCGGATTGGATGGCGGTTTCCTGTTCTGAGCAGAAAACCCGCACAATCAAAAACAACTCAACAGTAGGGCAAAACATGCGAGCGACCCTTGCAGCCTTACTTTTGCTGATGCTATCTCTAAGTGGATGCATTAACACGGGTTCTGACTCAGGGGAATTTTCAGTAGATGAGGTCGAAAAGCCGGGCTGGGATGTAGGAGACTGGTGGTTATACACCTTCGAAACCGCTCAATTTGGCGAAGACACTGCAAGGTTAGTGGTCACAGAAATTCAAGAAGATGAAGGCCTTTACATGCTTGGTATCAGTTCTGAGCGTGAGGCTCAGAGGCACGCAGTTGTGAATCATAATCCGTTCTTGGGAAGAGTGACAATTGACTCCTTATCGGTTTATGAGAATGGAGAGCCACAGCAAGTATTCAACTTCCCTTGGAAGCAAGGAGAGGAGTGGAGATTCACTCTCTTGGGAGAATATTGGTTGGCTGAAACGACCGGTTCATACAGAGGTATGCCAGTCGGAGAAGCAACCAGTAGCTATGGTCACACCATGGAGTACAGGTTCGACGGTAGTCACGGATTCCTTGATTTCTTTGAATGGAAGGACCAAGATGGTAACTTACTATTCAGAATGTCATTGACTAGCACAGGTAATGATTTCGCTGGTGATGTATGGTTTATTAGAGCAACAGATCTGAAAGACAGACTATTCGAAGGACCAATTGATGGTGAAGCCACTGATACGTTCATAGATACAGGCCATCCATCAGGAATCGACTTTGATTACTACGTCTTTTTCATTGACGCTTCCCTGCCACAGGGTGGAACTGGTACCCTATCTGTTAGAGATCATACAGGTAACAGCATTCTAACTAGAACATACACTGCTGGAACCCAATCGCAAGAATTAGCTACAATTCCCAGCCGTAGTGATGAATACACATTGGAAGTCACTCTTACTGGTGGAGAGAGTACAATTCACTTCATGATCGCTGGTGGAATAGAAAACTACTGGGAACTGTGAGGTGCTTACTTGCCTACTCTGGTAATGATGCACGGCATGACTGGTAATTCTGAGATGATGAGGCCATTTGCTGAAAAGGTGCTACCAGATGGTTGGAATCTATTGGTCCCACAAGCAGAGTTTTCACACCCAAACAGAGGTTATACTTGGTGGCGATATGAAGGGGGAGACAATCCTGGACGCAGGATTTTAACCGCAAAGGAACTTTCTGACGTAGACTCATCACTTCTAAAATTAGTAACCCAATTACCAGATGATGAATTAGTTCTTGGAGGATTCAGCCAGGGAGGAGCAATAGCTCAGGAACTTCTACAATTCGATCTGAGAATCAAAGGGATCATTGCGATTGGAACAAGGGTTGTCAGACCTCTTGAATTGAGGTCACGTTTGACTGAGATTCAACGAAATAATTTGTTCTGGATGCACGGGGAATCCGACCATCGTGTTTCTCTAGAAGCTGGTTTAGAAATACCAGAATTATTCGAAGAAGCTGGATGGAATGTACACCGAATTCAACACAATAAGGGGCACATGATTCCTATCGAGTTTCATGAAAATCTGAAGGATTGGCTAAAAAATTTATGACGGAAATTACAATTGCAATTTTAAATTTCCAATTGAAAAATGATACCCGATAAGTAATGATTATTTATCACAACAGATGCAATAAGCCTGAACTTACTAGGGCCGACATGCCGACCGCAAAAGCTCCAGTAAGAATAGACCTGGCTGGGGGGTGGTCTGATGCTCCACCATTTTGTGAACAAGTTGGAGGAGATGTTGTAAACATCGCAATCAATCATTATGCTCACGCAGATTTGAGTGTAGATGAAAGTGGAAAACTCAGTGTAACTTACACATGCGATGTTCCCGTTGGTAGCGGTTTAGGAACTACAGGTGCAATCAATGTGGCATTGATGGCGGCCATTAAGGGAGCAGATAATTCTGAAGAACTGGCATATCAGTTTGAGAAATTACTGGGCAACCATGGTGGGCGTCAAGATCAATGGGCTGCACGATATGGTGGAATTCAGCATCTGAAGTTCATTGGAAAGGAAGTGGAGCGAGTTCATCTCGTACCTCCGCCATCCTTTAACAGGTGGATAGAGAAACATCTGATTCTAGCCGACACTGGAATTCGCCATACCTCTGGAGATTTACACAGTGGTGTTTGGGCTAGGTATGAAGAAGTACTTCCACATTTGATGGATATACGTCAAAGTGGTAGAGATATGGCAGCAGCAGTCCAAAGAGATGATCGATTCAATGTCTGTGCTTCAATGAACGCATATACAGAAGCAGTGGGCAAGCTAGACCCCGTTTTGAATGAACCATACCTGATTCTAAAGCA
>JAYYDR010000007.1:0-14266 GCA_036160735.1 Thermoplasmatota archaeon | reverse complement strand
GCCGAGTAGACAGTTGTTTTGTCAGAGGATGTGATGACGATTACAGTTGTCGAAAGTAACATAGCAACAATGAATCCAACCAAAAGCCAAGTTTCTAACTTGATTCCAGTTGAACCCTCTTCTGTCATATTTGTAACCCCTAAAAAAAAGCCCACAGGTTAACGTAGCAAGTTTCGCAACTCCAACCCACTCATATAGATTATCGTCGATTGAGCAATACAATGGCTTCAGTATCATCTGAGGATGATGAATATCAATACCGGATTACAGTCGCAAATCTATGGATTGCGACGGATAACTGCTGAAAATAGCACCGTTAATATACACAAAAAGGAAGATATTGCTGGCAAAGATGAACTTTCAACTTCTAAATCAGTAGTATCAGTATTTGAAGTATCATCAGTGTTATCATCGGGTTTATCTTCAATAGTTTCTACTGATTCTACATCGATTGTTAACGTTGCATAACTAGACGTACTATCCGATTCTGGATAAATCGTAAACTCAAGGATACATTCCTTAGTTGGATGGCTGGTTGTAGTGCTGACCTCAAGTTCTCCTAGCAGTTTACTTTCGTCTGAATTTAATGCAGGATTTACAACAATAGGCAGTGCGGACACAGGCTCAAATGAGTAGTCGAGTTGGGGGCACCTAGATACTGCAATGCTTGTCTTTGTAACAGCATCATCGGTATTTCCGTAATTGAAAACTTGGAGATTGATTGTCTTCGTAGTACCTGACTTCATTGGCATTTTAACTTCAGAAGAGGTTACACCATCGTCTTGATACTTAAGGACGAGATTGTAAATTTTGGAAAACTCTAGATCCATCTCAATCTCCCTCGATGAATCTGCTGCTTGGCCTGCAATCAATTCAATTAGTCTCATTGTGACTGTCTCACTAAATGTGTCCGCGTTGTACAGAATGCCGTCTGAATCCATTCCAGAACCTGAAATCTTCAATTCAAATGTCTTGTTAGAATTTCCTTCTACAGTGGTCTGTCCTGGATCATCGACGCTGAATTCAACATCCTCAAATTCTACTTCGAAGCCAACCTCGATTGGTGTTAACCGGTTGTTGTTAATCCAAAATTCTAGAATTAATTCAAAAGAATATGTGTCTTCATCTAGTTCCATTATCGCAACTTCGTCTTCAGTACTCCAATCAGCTGTCCATTGGATTTCAGGATTGGGCATTTGCCCGCTTGTCGAAACTGGAATCAATGAAATCAAAAAGATCGCAATGATTGCTCGCTTCATTTTCATTCCTCGCATGCACGTTTGATTAGAACTTTGATCATGTTTCTTCGATACCGTGGAGGCAGAGAGGTGTTGTTGACCGGTTTTGTGTTGTTGTAAACCGCATCACAAATCGACTTGATATCTCCCCCGGATTCAGCTACTTCTTCGTCGTGTCTTCTTGGAATACTTTCCAGAGCGGTTGTCGCAACTCGAAGTGTCGACCTATCTCCTTTCTTCCATGCCGCTGCGGCTCCTGCTTCTGGGAAATCCCATGACTCTCTTAGTCTCAGTTTTCGGTATGCGCCAACCCACTCAGATACATCTGAGGGCAGAGTAACCTTGAGCATGAATTCTCCAGGCTGCAGGACATTTCGAGTCATGCCATCCAACTGATAAAATTCGGTAAGAGGCATCTCTCTAGCACCATTCGGCCCGATTAGATGCACGGTTGCATCCAAAACCATGAGGTTCGGAGCAATGTCTCCTTGATATGTTGCAACACAAAGTGTGTTTTGATTTGGAATGACTCTACAATCAGCGCCAGTACCACAGTCAGCCTTGTGACACCAATCGATGCTGCTTCTCCACTCCTCTGCTTGGTTGTACCAGAAACATCGTGTATCCAAGCACAAGTTACCGCCAAGTGTGGCATTTCTTCTGACTAGTGATGATGCAACCTTACTTGCTGCTTCAGCTATTCGCGGGTGAACCTCGCTGCTGACTGAGATATCATGTAATCGAGCCATACACCCGATTTCAGTCATTGAGATGGCTGAGACACCATCCAGGCCAGCAAGAGAAATGACGTGCGGTTTGGTGTTGATGTGCCACTTGTAGTTGGGTATGATGTCAGTACCGCCTGCAATCCAGTCAAATTCTTGACCTGATTCTAATAACTGTGCGGCAATTTCACACGCTTCCTCTACAGTGGTTGGTTTGTGAAGTTCAAATGGTGGCATTAACATCAGTTTTCACCTCCCATATGCCTCTGTTCTTGTTTGAGCCATGCTTTTCCGGCCAGTCCTAATTCTGCAAGTTGTTCAGGTTCTGGCTTGTCAGCAGATTTCCAGCCTTCGACTTGGTCTTCTAGTGGAAGATTTGGATCGAATCCAAACAAAACACCATTGACATAAGCATCGGTATCCTCACTACGTTGCCTTCTCTTATCTCGGATTTCATGCTCAGATGCACGTTGCTCCAACTTCTTTTGCAATTCTGAGAAATCCAGTCTTGGAACAGGTAAGTCCGTTGGGTCGTCAATACCCTCGACCTTCATCTTCTTGGCGATAGCAGCCCAAACTTTGTCAGGTGTCAAAGGAAGATCGTTGATTCTGATTCCAATTGCATCGTATACTGCATTTACAACCGCCGGCAAGATTGGCAATAGAGGACCTTCGCCCGCTTCCTTTGCACCGAACGGACCTTCTGGGTCACACGATTCAATGATAATTGGAGTTACATTAGGCATTTCGTGAACGCTTGGAATCTTGTAGTCGAGCAGGTTAGGATTCTGTAGGTGACCTGTCCTCCCATATACCATCTGCTCAGTCAAAACTTGGCCTAGACCCATGTGACAGGAACCGATTATCTGTCCTTCAACAGCAAGCGGATTCAGAGCCTTCCCACAGTCGTGAGCAGCCCATACATCTGTACACTTGATCAATCCAGTCTCTACATCGACATCGACCTCTGCGACATATGCAGAAAATGAGTATGCTGGAGCAAGTCCAGCTGCTGCACCTTTGTGAACTCCTCCCATTGGAGGTGAGCGGTAAGCGCCCGACGAGATGAGTGCACCCTTGTCTTCCTGTGCTTTGTGAAGTGCTTCAAGGTATGACATTCCGATAGCAGGATCGTGCTTGTAGTAGATTCTCCTGTCGTTTAGAACAAGTGTATCAGGGTGGTAACCAAGAGTGTCCCAGGCTGCATTCAACAACTTCTCTTTGATTTCCAATGCAGCTCTTATTGCAGCATTAGCATTCATGAAAGTCACTCTTGACGAATATGAACCTAAGTCAACTGGACTGGTATCGCTCTCGTGACTTCTAACGTGAATCATTTCAATCGGTAAAGCCAATACTTCTGCAACTACTTGAGCGACTGCGGTTGTTGAACCTTGACCGATGTCCGCTGCCCCTGTGTGAACTGTTACCCCACCATCCATGTCGATTTGGATGTGGACTGTTGCGTGTGGGAATTTGTTAGGGTCCCAGTGAATTGGTAGTCCCGAACCCGATATGAAGAATCCACATCCGATTCCTATTCCCTTTCCTAGAGGCATCTTCCTGAACTTATTATCCCAGTCGCTTCCTTTCCTTACCTCTTGAAGAGCCTGTCGCATTCCATTTGAGGTGATTCTGAATCCTGAAATTGTCCTCGAATGAGGAGGGAGCAAATTTGCTAGACGTAAGTCGATTGGGTCAACTTGCAATTGCTCAGACATATCATCGAGGCCAACCTCAACAGCAGTTCTTGTGTTTACTGCACCGTGACCACGCATAGCACCGCTAGCTGGCTTATTTGTCCAAACTCTAGCACCAGTGTAATGGAAAGAGCCTAATTCGTAAGGCGCCGTTGCAAGCACTCCGTTGTAGTATGAGGTGACGTGCCCGAATGATGCGAATCCACCGCCGTCGATTAGTGCATCAATATCAAATCCTGAGATTCTTGCTTCTTCATCAGCATACATCTGTACTTCGATATGACTTGGGTGACGGCCACGATTTACCCAGAATACTTCTTCTCTGTCGAAGGTGATTCTGACTGGCCTGCCTGCTTTTCGTGCTAGAATTGCCGCACACATCTCGTGAGGGAATGGGTCGGATTTTCCTCCAAATCCACCGCCGACAAACGTTCGAATAACATTCACTTGATGCATTGGAACATCTAGAACTGTTGCAAGCGCCCTGTGGACATAGTGTGGAACTTGTTGCGGCGTGTAAAGCTGCAGTCTTCCGTTAGAATCCCAGTGTGCAACAACTGCGTGTGGTTCTGTAAATCCGTGATTGACACCCATGTATTTCCACTTTCCGTGGTACATGGCATTAGGGTTCTCCACCATAGAACGGTCTCCGAACTCTTGGAATACTCTCTTTTGTACGTTGGTTGAGCCCACGTGATATTTTCCTCTCCAGTGAATTGGCTCGTCTACATCCTCGAGACCCTTCTTCATGTCGTGGATGGAATCTAGGACTTCATATTCGACATCGATAAGGGCGACCGCTTCTCTAGCCGTCGCCTCGTCTACCGCAGCAACACACGCTACCAAATCCCCTACATGCCTGACCTTTTCAACTGCCATTGCGTGTTCATCTTTTGTGACTGGTAAAACACCAAATCTGTTGGGTGCATCATCGCCTGTAGCTACGGCAATTACGCCGGGCAGTGCCTCTGCTTTGCTGGTATCGATGCTGATAACCTTGGCGTAGTGGTGTGGAGAGCGAACAATCCTGCCAATAATCTCATTTGGTAACCTAACGTCATCGCCATACCAAGCTTGTCCTGTGACTTTTGCATTGGCATCAACAAGCGGGATTGATTTCCCAACAGTGGTACCAGTTCTCGCTCTATCGTGAATGTGAGCGCCCGCTGGTTGCTTCTCTTTACCTCCAACCATTTCTGGAATGAAATCGAGGTCTCTAGGTTTCATTACAGGCCTTGAGCCTCCCGAACCGGGCGGTGCGAAACTCTGCTTTCCTGCAACCCTTTTTCCATCCTTGCGGATTTCTCCAGAACCGCTTCCAGGCTGTTGCTTGTATCCACCTGACATCGTTATCACCTCGCGTGGCCCGGAGGCATTGTCGGCTCTTCAGGACCGCTTGGGTTAGGATCAGGGTGAGCATCGCTTGCTGCTGGCGCAGATTGTGATTCACCACGGTGAATTGCTGCTGCTGCTTGAATTGATTCGATGATTTGTTGATATCCAGTGCATCTGCACAGGTTTCCTTCAATGGCACACGCGATTTCAGAATCAGATGGATTGGGATTTTCGTTGAGCAATGCTTGAGAGGTTACTAGGAAACCGGGGGTACAAAATCCACATTGAGAGCCGCCATGGTCTGCAAAACACTGCTGAATAGGTGCGAGGTGAGCACCGTCTGCAAGACCTTCGACAGTGGTTATCTTGCTCCCGCTTGCATCTTGAGCCATAGTGAGGCAAGATAATCGAGGTTGGCCGTCGATCATAACTGTGCAGCAACCACAAGTTCCCATGTCACATCCACGCTTGACACCCAAGCATCCTGCTTTGTCGCGCAATACGTCTAGAAGCACAGCGTTGGATGGTGCAAGAACTTCACGAACTTGACCATTAACTTCGGCTGTCCACACCTCGGAAGGTGCTGCTGGAATCATCGAAACGTGCTCTTTTCCAACCATAATTGTCACCAACTGATTGACCCGAGTAAGAATCACCCTTTCAGCATTGGCACTAAATTATCTAAATTCCATGTCGTGAACATCGGTAATTTACGCCTACCTTTGTGCAACTGAAGTGTGGTCTTCTGCGCCAGGAGAGGGGTTTTTCCAGTCATCGTCTCCTGGTAGTATTAGTCCATCCCCAATTTGTACTAAATCCGAAGCTAATTTCTGTTGAGTAGCACACAATTCATTCCAATTTAGGGATGAATCTCTCCACTTTGACCAAAGCCTCATCCTGCGCCAAGAAGACTTGCCTTTTGAGTACAATTTCATCTGCAATTTCCCCGCAGTAGGCATCCACCATAGCATCAAAGGTAGGACTAGGATTGCTGGAAGCGAGAACAAGAATTGAATCACTACACTGTAATCGGCGAAACCTGCAAGAGGGCTTGAATCAGAAAGTAAGGCCCAGGTGAAGGCATAAGCAGAGATTGACCACCAAATAGGATATGCAACTAATGCGGTGTACAGTTTGAGTGCTCCACGTTTACTATCTTCCACCTTCGGACCGAAGATTCGGTCTATTGAAACCACAAACAAGAATGGTGGAAAAGAACCTACAATGGCACTAAATGTGACGAATCCTAACATGAATGACCAAGCGAAAAGCCACAAGAAAATCGACCTTAGAAATCCGTAAGTTGTTACGGATTGGGGCCTATCATCAACATGATGGGGCTTCAAATCAAGAAATTCTAATTTTTCCATATGGGATCTGGTTCTATTTTCGAGGTCTCGGCATTTCTCTTGATTGTTAATCGCCATCCATTCCCAAGCAGCTCGAACTCTTCTTGCGCCAATAACCCCTTCACCGTAGGTTACAACGTCAGCGATTTCTGGATTTTTACGAAGCCTCTCAGCATGAATAATTGACCTTGCTTTCCAAATTAATTCCCTGTCTTTCCAATCGTCTCTAGATAGGGATGACCTAGAGATTTCACCTGAGATTACCTTACTCAGACTTTCCACATCTCCTTCGATTTCTATTGGTCTCTCGACTGTGAGTGCGACTCGCTCCCTGAATAGGTGCTTCTTGCTGTAATGTATGCCGACGGGAATGATTACTGGAGGATTATCGCTAGATAATTCGGCTGCCTTGAATGCGATTCTCGCAGCATTGTCTTGAATCTCTTTTGATTTTGGTGAGGAATGAGATTCTCCCTCTGGAAAGACTACAACGTTTTTCCCGGATGCGACTTGTTTTGCAATAGCCTCAAGTTCATTCTTCTCATTGATAAAACCGTCAAATTTGACCTGCTCTCCTGGCAGCATACCCTTTGTGAGCATGTTGTCAAACAAGCCCCCTGGATGCCATGAGACGATAACTGCGCCTCTATCCGAAGGAAGGTTTTCAGCATCAATAACTGAGATTTCTCTGAACCATGTGGACATCAAAACCCGGCTAAACCAGTTTTGGAGCCCCATAGGGACTCCTGATGATTTCAGGTTTTGATATATCCCCCGATTTTACGCGTATACACAGGGTTCAAACACTAGCACTAACTCGATGACATCGCGGTGAAGGGAATGAACGGGTACAAACGTTGTTTCGGACTATTTGGATTATTCATGTTAGTTGCACCATTAATCGTTGCAACTGTTCCAGTATCAGCAGACTTTGAAGATGATTCTGAACCTGTTGGATGGTGGACTGAAACCACAGTCGACCGCAATCAAAACAAGATTGGGGACATGGTCGAACTCCATATGGACAATCCAATCTTCTTGGATGAGGAGAACACACTTCCTCTAATCATCGACTATCATTACACCCCTGGTCAGGAAGACATTGATGTCCTAGAGCGCACCGTTGATTACGAACATCAGTTCATTCTGCACGGCATAGACGCACTAGCAGGCAGAGTACCAGTCACTGAATTGCTAACCCTTCGAGATATCCCTGGAGTTGTGATGATCGAACTTGATGGAATTTTGACAATAGCAAACAACGATGCAAGAATTGGACACGGAGTCGATGTTACATTTGCAGAAACGGGTTATGATGGCTCAGGAACAACAGTCGCTATCATCGATACTGGACTGGATGGCAATCACACAAGTTTGGATGACCAAGACGACGACCCAACAACGCATGATCCAAAGATTCTAGGATTCTATGACGCAGTCAATAGCCCGGATGACACAAGTGGCAACATATTTCCTTTCGATGACCAAGGACACGGTTCTCACTGTGGAGGAACTACTGCAGGAACCGGTGCACCTACGTACGAACATCCAGGGATGGCGCCACAAGCGCACTTAGTAGGTGTCAAGGTATTGGGTGCAGACGGCTCAGGTTCATTTGCTGGCGTTATGGCTGGAATGCAATGGACGATTGACACAATGCATCAGTACAACACAAGGATTGCATCAATGAGCCTTGGTGGACCAGGTGCTATCGAATGGACATCCTCTGAAGAGGACAGCGTGAATAGACAAGCAAATGCAATGGTAAGAGCAGGAATCGCTCTATACATCGCTGCAGGAAACAATGCAGTTAGCGCTCAAATTGGAACTCCTGGCTCCGCAGAGGATGTAATCACAGTCGGTGCACTTGACAAAGACACTTCGATTGCTGTATACTCAAGCCAAGGTCCAACCGAAGAAGGTAGAGTAAAACCGAACATTGCTTACATGGGTAGCAGCATTATGTCAGTCGCATACAACTCAGGTGACCAATATACTGCGATGAGCGGTACTAGCATGGCAACCCCAGGTGCTGCAGGTGTCGGGGCACTGATGCTACAAGCAAATCCTAACCTTTCTCCGTTTGATATTCGCAACATCATGCAAGAGACTGCAACTTACAGGCAGTGTCACTACATGGGTGCAAACGAGCCGTGTGCTGAGGACTTGATTCCTAAGAACCGCCAAAACAATGTTTACGGGCATGGACACGTAAATTCACTAGAGGCAGTACTTGAAGCTGCAGAATACAACCAACAGTATACTTTCAACTCCAACCTTACTTTGATGGTAACTGAGACTATGCTAACAAATGGTAACGTTGTCATGGGCCCGGGTTCAGTCATGGAAATTGAAATCAGCGAAAGTATCGATTCTGTCCAATGGATGAGCAATGACTTGAGAGATTCATGGTCCAACATTCACTCCTACGACGGCGGAACCAGTGTTGTCCTAGATTACGACTTGATTGTCGAAGAACTAGAACACCTTCCTGGAATTCTGCTTCACGACAACCACACACTTTCCTTGCGCGGATTAGATGGTACTACCTCAAGCCCTCTTGTTTCTGTTGACATCACCCTGACAGAGGAGGTTCTAGTACCTACAAGTGACGATTCCAGTTCGGCAATGAATTACGTTGTTTATGGCTCTGTATTTGCGGCAATCATTCTCTCGATTGTTTTGCTAATCGCTTTCATCAATAACGATTCGGAGAAAAATGCGGAACACCCATTTGACAAAGATATCGATGATGTCGTTGAAGCAGAAATCATGGATTAAATCCCAAATTATTGCTTGTTTCCGGCTCAACATTCAAAAGGGCATAGACTAAATTCGCTCTGAGAAATATGGCCGATTCACCATCTAGACCAAAGAGACCAACCGCCGCTCGTGCTCTGTCTTCCAGAGCAGGTACGCTTTCTGCAAACGCAGTAGCGACTCCGAATGTACAATTGGGAGTTATAGGAGAAACGAGGTATGTCGTAAACTCTGGATTGCAAAAGTTCGCTCAGCTAATCTTATTCGGAATCGCTATGGTTGCAATTTGGGCGGGATTGCTCTCAATTGCTTTCTTTGGAGAAGAAACTGGACAACAAGAATTCCTTGTCCTCGGATTCGGAGGTTTGCTCTCTGGATTCCTAGCGATTTCTCTTGTTGAATTCCAGAGAAGGAAAGGTGGTAATGAATTACAGAATGTACACGATTACATGTTAGGAGTTGCATTCTTTTTCCTTGCAGTAGGAACATTGTATGGTTCTAGATGGGTAGTCGGACTATTGGCTGAACAAGGATTTGAGTGGTTTATTCCAGCAGATTCCCCAGACCCAACAATTACAGATTGGGATCCTTCTGCAAATGCAATATATGTGCAAATGGCTGCTACGGTATCACTTGCGCTTGCACAAACAATGTACCTTAATCGACTAAGAGGAGTTACTACTTTTGGATGGGCAGTAACTACGTTTACACCTCTGGTTGTTGCACTCATTGGTTCAAGTATCTGGATGGGGTGGTCTGACAACGTTGTTTCATGGGAACTTGGAATCTCGATGATTGCGCTTGCATCTCTATCTATGTGGTTGTCACTCAGAGCCAATAGCGGAATAATTTTCTCAGTTGTTGCAGTTACATCTGGTCTCTTACCTCTCCTGTACGAATACAGTAACGAAGATACTGGGTCTGGCGGCGCACTATCACTACTCATATTCATTATCGGAGTTCAAGGAATACTCGCTGCAGACAAGCGACTACGTCAAGATTTGATGCAAGTAACCTCCATATTCCTAGTTGGCGAAGTTATCATTGCAATGCTTATCGCAAGAGAAGGTGACTTCGAGTTAATCTTGGGTCCAATCAGGCAGTATGAACTTGGAGAATTAGCACCTTATCTTACCCTCCAAGTCGGTCTATGGCTTGCTGTACTGGTAGCTTATTTCCCAGCAACACTGATGCGAAGGATTCCGTATATGCCAATCGGTCTTGCTGCAAGTCTATTCTTGATTGAACCGAGTGCGAGTTTGATTCCTTGGATGACTACGATGATCATGCTTCCATACCTATTGGTAATTTCGAAGGTGACTAGAAACTGGGTTGCTAACATGACTATGGTCGCTGTTGGATTCTCATTCTTTGCACAATCTCACTTCATGGGTGGATTCGAACCTGGATGGTTAGAGTTCACGATTCTCGTGGTCGTTTTGATGTCTGGAGAGGCTGGAAGACAAAAGGGGCACCTATCAGATTGGGCACACTTCGTTACACTAGGATTACTGATTCTATCTGAGTCTGTATTGTTTGGTGATGACCCTTACACCCCTTGGTCACTATTCATCTATGCAGTGGTATCATCTTTCATGATGATGATGGAAGCCGAGAAAACAGAGGACAAACAAAAGGCATTCGAAGCATCTGCTGCAACTGCAGCCACGATGGTACTAGCGATTATTCTATCTGCTTTCGATAGACTAGAGGTTCCTCTACCTGACAACATTTCCTCTAACCTAGATGGATTCAACATTACACTTGCAGTTGTTGGAATTGTGGTTTATTCTGCCATGAGGAAATTCAAGACCATCGAATTGGACATCGGAGTCCTTCTAAATTGGGCAGATGGCCAAAGAAAGAAGATGGTACCGGTCTATGATTCGAAAACCAATGCTTGGGTATTACCTGACGCTAATACGGAGCACGACCCAATGGAATATTCCTGGGGGCCACTGGGTAGAATGAGTTTAATCGGTCCTATGGTTCTATTCACAATTGCCTTGACGTCTGTCGGAATTACTGATTTAGCCCAGAACATAATTTGGACTTTATTGATGATTGTGCCAATCGGAATTATCATCTCTGAAGTACTCCTTGAAAAGGAAGCCTCTTCCTCTGGAAGAATGATTGCAACGCTTACTCTGATCGCTGTATCATTCCCTGTTGCCGTAGGTCTAAATGATGCCAGATGGGAAACTGGTGTTTTGTATAATTCAATGATTTTGTTTGATGTATTGCTACTTGCTGGACCACTTGGAATTTCTGTAATGCTCGACAGAAAAGGATTGAATGATGATTCATTGAACAGAACTGCAGACATTGTTACCATGATGGGATTACTAATTCTAGGTCTATTCGATACAACAGGAGGTTTGCTATTCGTTGCAATGTACGCCCTAGTTTTCTCTAGAGCGTTAAAGCACAGGCTGAATTTCATACTTTGCATAGCACCGCTTGCATTAGTTTTGTATGCTCAAAGATTCGTATCCGATGGTGCGATAATGGCAGAAGTCTTGTCAATATTCGACTTTGTTGCCTATGACCCTACTGAGGCAACTATAGGCGATTTGAGTAGATTTACTTTCATAATAATGACATTTACAAATTTCATAATCCTCGTTAGAGCTGTAATCGACAGAAGAACAGATCAGTACATTGAATTTGAGTCACCTGTTGCAATCCCAGCAATTTGGTTAACCCTTGGTATATTTGGAGTACTGCCAGAGGCAAGTTGGCTGCTGTTGTCGATGACGGTCTTGCTAACAGTATATTCCTGGTTAATCGGTAAACTGGACTTGATTCCTTGGACTCCTGTAATGGCGTTCTTCTCGTTCTTTATCGGATTCACAAACGACCCGAATTTCGACCGCTTCGACGATATTGACTACCTGACAAACAGTCTTCTTGGAACAGGTCTATTCACATTGTGTATCAACCAAGCAAGTTCGACTAATTTCCTATACAAATACGCAGATGAAGTCGACAGTGAAAGCTCAATAAAAGGAATGGAGTTCTCCGTTTTCAACCTTGATTCTGTTGAAGCTCGCGACAGACTAACTGACATAATGAGAACCTGGACAATTATCTGTTTAACTTTCTCTTGGACTGCTTTGAAGGGAATTGGAACCGTAATCGGTGCGATATGGGCAACTTACGATTCAATCGTAAACGGTCAGAAGTATGCATTACTTGCTCTGCCCCTCCTACACGCATTTGCGATTTGGAACGTAATGGAACAATTGAATGTTGTAGATGGAACTCAGGATCTGTTTGTTGGAGGAGTCTTGGTGATTGCTGGAATTGCGATGACAATCATCTCTTCTAAGCCTGAAATGGCATGGAATTGGAAAATCTATGACTGGGGTGATGAAATTGAGTATTATGGCTGGATAGACAGAGTAGGTCAACTTGGAATTGTCTACTTCCTAACTGGTATAACATGGGCGATTGGCGAGGCAGACCTAGACCAGTTCCTGTGGGCTGTTTGGGCAGCATACCTCTCTGGAATCGCAGTTCAAGGATTCAGAGATGAGACGGAAACTCCGTGGAGGAGAGGTTTCGGTTCCATGGGTTCAATTTTCTCGCTATTCATGCTATCATTGACATTTGACACAGAGTTGTACACCTTCATAACTTGGATGTTCCTTGGTGTAGTTGCTCTTGGATTCGGATTTGCTTACATATCTAGACTGGGAGAGGTTTCCACAATCTACACAGAAGATTACACTGAGGTTAAAGAAGCGATTATCGAGAATCAGAGAGGCGGAGGTCCTGCTCAAGTGGAGGCGATTCCAGAACCTGTTTTGAGTGATGACGAAGAAGAGGAAGTCGAAGAAATCGAGGAAGATGTCGAGATTATAGAAGAATCTGAAGAAGTAGAAGACAACACAGAGGACGGAATTGAAGATGAAGACTTCGACTTCTCTGAGTTGGATGAAGAAGAGGATATTCTCGACTTCTCTGAAGCTCTGGAATCAAAGAAAGAAGTCGAGAAGAAGATTGAGGAAGCCGCAATTGGTGCGCTTGATTACGATTTGATCCTTGACCCAACAATTTCCCAAGCGATTCAAACCTCGCTGGCAAACACACCTCACGAGGGATTCAAGCCAGTAGTATCCGTATCGCAAAATGGTAATCTGAAGATTGACTTCGTACCAATCTGATTGCCGCCATAATGAAACGCTGCGGGTTTGTGGCAAAACTATGGCAGGAGAAATGGTCTGGATCGATTTGGAAATGACAGGCTTAGATTTGGCTACCGAGTCTATTATTGAGATTGCGACAATAATCACCGATGGTGAATTGAACATAATTGCAGAAGGGCCTAATCTTGCAATCAAAGTCAGTGAAGAACTGATAGCTAACATGGACGATTGGAATACTACTCACCACACATCATCAGGACTTGTAGATAGAATTCGAAGTGAAGGAGTGTCTCTAGAAGAGGCAATTAAACAGACCTGTGATTTTCTTGAGCAAAATATAGAATCTGGTAAAGCCCCTTTGTGTGGAAACTCAATACACAACGATAGAGCGTTTTTGGCAAAAGAAATGCCAGAGGTCTTGGAACTATTACACTACAGAATTGTAGATGTTTCTACAATCAAAGAACTAGTCAATCGTTGGTATCCAAATTTGAAAAAATACAGGAAGAAGGAAGCGCATCGAGCTCTAGATGACATTATTGAATCCGTAGAAGAGTTAAGGCACTACAGACAACATATCTTCAAAGATTAACACCTTTGTAAGCAGCTAGTATCTCTGCTAGTACTGCTATTGCAATCTCTTCAGGGCTCTCTGCACCAATTGCAAGACCGATTGGACAATTGACTCCATCAAGGGTTTCTTGGTCGATACCCGCTTCAAGTGCAACGTTAGTGAAAGCTTTCCATTTTGACTTGGAGCCAATTACTCCTAGTCTCCCTGTATAACCTTTGGAGAGTAATCCAAGAAGGCGTTCCTCATCCTCTTTCCAATCATGACCAAGAAGAAGAATGTCACTGAACCGTGAGAGTGTTTCTTGAGTCTCATTTTCAAGGAAATCATTTGGACAAGAATGATGGGTCTCTGTAGCACCTTCAAGTGTGGCATAATCAGCCCTCGAATCTTGAACTGAGTATTTCCAATCGAGGGGGAGACAGGCTTCTGCTATC
>JAYYDR010000006.1:0-9507 GCA_036160735.1 Thermoplasmatota archaeon | reverse complement strand
GAGCATATAGTGTGGGAATCCTGCCATGTCTGCTTCTCCCCACTCATCTTCCAATATCGTAAGGCCCGTAGAAGAAGCTCCACCTTCCAATCTTGAGATGTCTATACCATCTCTTGTCACAACCGCCATGTCACCGTCTTCAAGGAGATAGAAACTTTGGGTGTGTTGAGTTAATGCGTGTGGGTCAGATGATACGAATGATTCTCCTTCTCCCTTGCCAATGATTAGAGGTGAACCATTTCTTGCACAGACTATCAAATCGTGTTCTTTGAACAAAACACAAATTCCCCATGTTCCACTAACTCTGTTCAAGGTTTGTCGAACAGATTCAAGAGGACTCTGACCAGAATCAATCCCAATAGAAATCATGTGGACTAGGGCTTCTGAATCAGTTTCAGATTTGAGATTAAAACCTCTCTCAATCAAGCGCTTTCTTAGGCCTCTAGCATTGTCAATAATTCCGTTATGTACCAGTGCAATGTTACCATTTTGGGACAGATGTGGGTGCGCGTTTTCATCGGTAACTCCTCCGTGAGTTGCCCACCTAGTGTGAGCGATTCCAACATTTCCTTCAATGTGATTTGGCAGGATTTTGGATAACTCTGAGACCTTTCCAATCTTCTTGTGAACTTGCAAACTCCCATTTTTCACTACAATTCCAGAAGAATCGTAGCCTCGGTATTCTAGCCTTCGGAGTCCATCAACAAGTAACGGTGCTGCTGCACGGTTTCCAATGAAGCCAAAAATTCCACACACAGAAAGGCCTCACATATTGATTACTTCTGAGCAAACCGGACAATTCATTCTTCGCAAGGTCATGTCTTTTACAGTAGTCTTGGCGCCACACGAACTACATGTAACGGTTTTCTGAGGTGCCGGCATTCCCGGTAATAATGGAAGAGCACCTGGTGCAGGAGGCATTGGTAATTCTCCTGGAGCAGGCGGCATAGGTAATTCACCAGGCGCTGGCAATGGAGGTAATTCTTCCAACTTTGGAAGAACAATTTCTTGAGTTGCTTCATTTGCTTGAGGGTTTGGTAAAGGAGGTAATTCTCCAGGTGCAGGTAAATTAGGCAATGTCTTTGATAAGTTCTCAAAGATCTCTTTCGCCTCTCTGTCATTCTTTCGCTTCATCCTTCGCTCCAGTCTCTTTGAAGCATTCCCTGCCTCAACCTTAGCCTTCAATTCGTCAGATAAAGTCGGTTCTTCCTCTTCCTCTTCGAGAATCACATTAACCGGTGCTGTCGATACGACCAAATCTGATTCACCATCGGCATCTATTGCAACCAATGGACCATCATCTTCCTCGGTTTCTACGAGTAATTCTAAATCACCAGTTTCGGTTGACACCTCGAGTTCTTCTTCCTCACGGTGAGAGCGCCTCAGGACTACAATCACGGAAACGAACATCAAGAATAGGACTCCACCGATTGCTGCTAATGCAACCATTTTCTCTTGTTGTGTATCTCCTGGAAGAGGACTCAAAAGCACATCTAGGAATCCCCCGTCATCAACTGAACCTTTGTCAGGATTAGTGGTTGCAACGGTCTTTCCACTTATTTGTCCGGATGGTGATGTCATAATTACAATCGCATCTTGGCCGATGGAACCTGCTCCAATAACGTGCCCTCCGCCGATAATGTTTGAAAGTGATATTTTGGTATCACCCAAGTTGAACAGTCCATACCTTGTAACGGGTCCAGAGACTCCTACTTCGTCGTGGAAAACCTTGATTCTGTCGTCTCCCATTTCAATCATCACGACCTTGGTTGCTCCTGGTGATGGCGTGATAGTGTATTCCTCAACAGACCAAACTGAGTCTTGCACAACGCTTACAATTTCTGATGTTCGACCATCTCCTTCAATCCAAGCGGCAACTAATACATCCTCGTCATCATCTTCGAGGACAAGTAACTCAGGCATCCTTGCGTTATCACCGGCTGGTGCTTGGAAACTGAATGGAGTTTGAGAGATAGTCCCGTGTGCGTAAAATAAACCCACACGTTCTATTCCTGTGACATCGTCTCTCATTGCTTGGTACAGCAGGTGTATTTCGTCTTCACCGATTGCCACAGCGAGAGGATCGCCATCTTGTGGTTTGATATCAACATCAGAAAGAACGTTCATCTTCACAGTCCAACTTGATGATTTGTAATCATCATTGTGAATCATAAATACATTGGTTAAATCATTCCAAGAACCGCCTGTCGAAATGTCCCTGTGATATCCTGCAAGTACTATTTCATCGCCATTTGTTGATAAATCGAATCCCCAATAACTCCCCTCAGAGAGTTTTAGAGGCGTCATGTGAGACGACTTCGAACTCAAATCGCCAAGCATGCCTATGCTAGCCATTCCAATATCGGTCATCGTGTATCCTTGTTGAGTTGTGGTTCTTTTTGTCCAGGCAAGATGGACACGGTTATCGTCACGAAGTGCGAATGCAAATTCTCCCGCCCAATTGTCCTCAATCAAGGTGTCACCTGGTATAGAGAATCCAGAAGTTAGTGTTCTGGCATGCAACTCTCCATCCTTTGTTGTGAATAAGAGACCTCCTCCGTCTTCACTGTCCACGCCTTCTGGTATGCCAGCAAATCCTAGAACAGCTTCTCCATCTGAGAGAGTCAGTCCTGTCTTTGATCCAACTAGATACTCATCTACTACGACATTGAATAACAGTTCTGAATGTTCAAGTTCAACTCCATTACCCTCTAATTTCACTTTATGGCGTACCATTCCAATTTCATCGTGAGTATATGAGAAGACGGTTTCAGCCTTTCCAGATGAGGTGTCTGAACCCGGAATAACCGATATTGTGTTGGATCCGGTTTCAGTAAATCCTTTTTCGACGTATGTGTATAGTGTCATCTTGATGTCTGTGGCATCAGTGCGGCCCAAATTGTCGACTCTAACTCGTATCTCATACGGCTTTTTGTCATCACCGTCACTCGGTTGCGGGATTGACTTTGAGGTCGTGACTGCGCTGGTAAGGAATCGAAGTGTTGGCTCAAGAGGCCTCTCTTCTACCTCGAATTGGAATGTGTACTCATTGTCACTATCATCATCATTCATTACCCCATTAGGGTCTATTTGGATGGTTACATCATGAGTACCTGCCTCAGTTGCCCACCACCATAGAGTTACAGCTATGGTTTCACCTTGGTCAAGCCTCGGAATCTTACCTTCGCTTGGATATGTGCTTGATTCACTTCCTGGTGCATCTAGTTTGAGATGTAAATCAGTAGCGTCTAAATCACCTGTATTTACAACATTGAATCTGATTTCTAGAATTGTTCCTGCGATCGCACTGCTTGCTGGCAAATCATCCCGGTCATATACCTCAACTGAACCCTGGAACCTCAACTCAGGAGCAGGAGGAAGATTGTCTATTGTGTAAGTTCTGCGAACGATATCCGATTCGAGTCCGCTCTTATTGACCAATCGAATCGATATCTTGTGGGAGCCATCATCGACTTCGGTCGAATCCCAAGTGAAAGACCAATCTTGACTTTCGTAGTCCTCTTCATCGAATGTGTAAACGGAACTCCACTCGCCAGAATCCACTCTGAAAATCAGTTCGCTCGGCTCGATTCCCTGTGCGGTACCACTGAAAGATACCGTATCGGAAAGCGTTGAGCCAGATGATGGCGAACCGAATGTGGCCGACATTCTTCCGATTCTTACCCAGTGTGCGGCATTGGAAACCATGTCGCCACTACCCAAGGCCTGTACTTCGATAACCACTGCTGTTTCATCAGCGTCATACCAACTGGCAGGGATAAGGTCGTTGAATGACCATGACAGGTTTTGTACCGATGCTTCCTGCCAATCCATCAATACAACTTCATCATCCTCTTCATAGTACTGAGTTAATCTAACCTGAACACTATTCCAGGGACCTGTATCAGCAATAATTCGGCCTTCTAACTCCATCATATCTCCAGTTAGCAACCATGTTCCATTCTCTGGAGTATCGAAAATGATTCCTTCGTCGGATTCGTTTGGTGGGTCGACGATGACTCCACCTCCGCCTCCTGCATCGGTGAGAGGTGTGCAAGACCTGCCCAAAACTGTGTCAACTGCACATGATGCGTCAAGAGAACCGAATCCCCAGTCAGAATTCCACCTGTTTGACACACTAGGCTCAGATGGGCTACCCTTCTGCTCGCTGGAGTTGCGAAGTATATCCTTGATTTCAACCGGTGTTAGGCTAGAATCAGCCTGTAGCATTAGGGCTACAACGCCAGAGACGAGAGGGGTTGCCATCGATGTTCCGTCTTTTGATTCGTAAGCATTGTCAGCTTCGGGGCGAGGCGTGCCGGGGAACGATGTACCTGTTGCTGCTGATGCTGAGTAAATTCCGCTACCAAATGCTACCAAGTCAGGTTTTAGCTCGTCCCAGTCATCATTATCATTGTCGCTCAATCTAGGTCCAGTATTGGAGTAAGACGCCATGAAATCATCAGTACGGTTGATTGTATCAGCATTGTCTGCTGCCCCGATTGTAATTGCGCCATCTGCGCTTCCAGGTGATGCAATTCTTTGCTTGCCATCGTTTCCAGCCGCAATGATACATGCTATGCCTGCATTATATGTTGCATTGTTCACAAGACGTGCTTCGGCTCCCGTGCCGTTATCACCACTGTCTTGATTGATTGGGTTTCCAATCGATCCAAACGACATTTGGCCGATTTGGATACCTTTTGCACCGTTACCCCAATCGGTGTCTACGTTGTTAATCATCCATTGAATTCCGTTCAATGAGTTCTGTGAATTTGTACCACCACTGTCGGTTAGAACCTTGATATCAACAAGGAAAGACCCAGGTGCTGCGCCGATGTGGACTCTGCTAGAATCACCTGTTCCAAGAGCGATTCCTGCAACGTGAGTACCGTGACCTTGTCCGTCATCTGGATCTTGGGAACCATCCGGGTTTGATGCCTGGCTAGTTGCATCATAACCTGCTACCCACTTTTGGTCATCATAGGAATTAGGGTCTAAATCAGGCTCGTCATTCTCATCATCAAAGTCATTCAGAGAGCGGTGTTCATTGTCAACTCCACTGTCGAGTACAGCGATTACTACTCCTTCTCCGTCGTATCCTCTGTCATACACTGTTCCGCTGTAGACGTCCGACGGCTGGATTCGAGTTGCAGGATTTGCGCTTTCTAGAGTTGGGTACATCACGTTCTGCATTTCGACAACAACAACTGATTCAATGGCATGGATCTCAAGAAGAGCACTGACTGGAACGTGGTCGACTACAATCGAATCGATTGAATCCATAACTTGGAACCATGAACCTTCATCATTCCAGCCGTGGCTTTGCAGTAAAGCGACTAACTCGTCGACTTCCTCTTGTCCCGGGTGCCAAGCATAATCTACGACGATTGCAACTGTCTTTCTGCCATCTGCACCAATAATCGCTGTTGTGGACTGTGACTCTTCCCCTGCTATGACCTGCTCTAGGCGATCATCCATACCGTCAAAGTTTGAATCGGGCCCGTATGCAAACCACCAACCATATTCCTCAGTTGCATGCCTTTCACCTCTAAATGGCATCCTATCTGCCATTTCTTCGGTTATTTCTGCCTCAATTTCTGGCTTGTCTGACGGCATTGCGGATGTTAGTGCAGACATGTCTGCAATGAGAAAAACGATAGCGAGAAGTAGTGCTTTAATTCCTCTCATGGATTCCAACCCGCCCTACGGGCGGATTACATCACACATGAACCTTGGGTGGCTCCGAGTCCCTACGGGACTCAAGGCCAGACTACATGAGAAGATTCAGAGTCGCATCTGATTCTCATCTTTTTTAGGTGCAAATTTCCTCCACAAACTGGACATTTTGCCCTATCAGCAATTTCCTCCAGCCATGCTTGTCGTGTTTCTTTTTCGTCGCCTTCTTCTCGTAGGCGCTTTACTAAATCATCAACGCCTTCGAACGGATTTTCACTAGAAATTTCAACTAACTCTACCTCTCCTTCCCATTCGATATTTCTCTTCAATATTGGCAAGGTTGCGTAAGCCAATATGAAACCGCCAAAGTGGGCTATGTGTGCAACGTGGCTGGCCTGTGACAAACCATACACCTGCCACGCCTTGTAAATCTCAAATCCAAAGTAAAACAAAGCGATAAATTGAACAGGCCATTTTCTGATTAGAATCATTGGGAAAAAGACCTCATCTTCTGGCCATCCACAGAGGTATGCCCCTAGTATCCCAAATGCAGCACCAGAAGCCCCTAAAGCAGGAGTATATGAACCACCGTTTGCTATTGTCCAAGCAATAGATCCACCCAACAATCCAATCATGTATGAAATCAACCATTTTCCTCTCCCAAGCCTGTCTTCAAGGGGTATGCCGACCAGAGCGATAATCACGATATTTCCAAGGACGTGGAGAGGACTGTTCCAAGAATGCAAAAAGCCACTTGTAATCAGAGTGTGAAGGTGGCCACTTTCAACCAAAGCAGGAATCATCACAACTCGAACATAGAGCTCGGAAAGTTGGTCGTTTTCAAGAGTCCATCCCCACATCAATTGGACAATGTATCCGAAAAGAAGAGACAGAGTCATTGCCATGGCAATCGATGCCTTGTGGTACCATGACCAAGCAAGAGGGCCAAGAATCGCTGCTACCCAAAGCGCGAAAAGTACCTCCTCCATGTACAAGCGGAGGAGGGGTCGGCTTGAAGGCAATGCGGTCCCTCGCATGTCACGATGGGCATCATCGAATTGTCAGAAGCTACCGTCCTGAGGGGCCGGTCAAAGGTTCTTGACAAGTGGTCAATATCGGTGAACAGCGGCGAAATTGTTTGTCTTGCTGGAGAGAACGGATGCGGTAAATCAACAGTGATTGAAACCGCTTCTGGACTGATTCCTTTGGAAAATGGTTCTGCGATGATTTCTGAGCAGTTGGTTAGGGATTCAGAGGGTAGGAGAGGAAGACCGATTTTTGGCCTATGCTTACAAGATGATTGCGTGATGGGTGACGAATTAGTAGGAGAAAGAGTTCTCGATGCTGCAGGATTTGACTTTGATGTCCAAGTTTTACTGAAAGCCTGGGGATTAGACCACAGAATCCACGACAGAATTGCTATGCTTTCTGGTGGTCAAAGAAGGAAGGTTGCACTTCTATCCGGGTTGATACCTGCGATGATTTCTCAAACTCCTGTCGCAGTTTTGCTGGACGAGCCGGATAGTGGGCTTGATGACGATTCAATCAAAAAATTAGCAGAAACTTTGAGAAATTTAGCGGCTGGCGGCCACGCCGTACTCGTTTCAAGCCATGACTCTAGGATAATCGAAGTTTCGCATAGAGTGATTCGTTTTCCGTTTGAAGAAGAAGAATTCGACCAAGATGATGGAAAATTCACTTTGATAAAGAAAGGAAATCGGCGTAAATCAAATGTCGGACACCGCCTAAATCAGAGAACTCTCTCTGGATTAGCGAATAACGGGATCGCTGGACTACTAGCACTTGGAGCGATGCTTGCACTACTAGACCCATCTCAGTTGGAGGGAAGAATGCTGACTGCATTTATCCTCGCACCTGCTCTAACAGCCGGCCTGTGCGGAAATCCAATCCACAGGCTAAGTCTTGAGAATAGAGCATATGCATGGTGGAGCACAAAATCCGCAATTCCTCAAAATGCAATTATTCATTCACTAATCTTGTGCGGTGGGCTTACGTTGTTAAGTTCTACAATTACCTCTGAGTTGAATTGGGAGTTAATTCTCGCTGGTTCGATACTAGGTGCTGCAACCGAAGCAGTCGTAGGGCTGCTGAGCAATGCTACCCTCCGCCTGGCAAGACCCAACGCAGTCATGATTAGACTTCTCACGCCGATTCTAATTCTACCATGGGCCCTTGTTGTTGATACGCTAACAGCGTGAACATTGAAGATGAGCGCCATGCGGGCGTTAGACATGAACATCAAAGGTGAGGTCGTTGCAATGCTCGGCTTTGCCGGGGCTGCCGTGACTTTGTGGCTAGGAATGATGTGGGCACCATCAGTTTCAATCAGTGCTTTCAAGGCACCAGAAGCTCAGAGGATTTTCTACTGGCACGTACCGAGCGCATGGGCTGCAATGATTGCATTCGGCTTGCTTTTCGTCGGCTCAATTTACTGGTTTTTCAAAAGAAGCGATTGGGCGTGGAGACTACACGTTGCTAGCAGCGAGGCTGGTCTAGCAACTGGACTGATGTGTGTTTGGTCTGGATGTATTTGGGGTGCTGCTGAATGGGGAGTTCCCTGGGATTGGACCGATGTTAGATTGAACACTTTTGCGATACTAACACTTCTTTCTCTATACCTCGTTATGGGTCGAAGGTCACAACCTGACGGTGTAGAAACTAGAGACACATTTGCAGCCTTTGGAATGTTTGGATTCGCTTTGGTTCCTCTGACTTACATCGCAACCAGACTTTGGCAGATTCGGCACCCTGGACCGGTTGTTGGAACCTCAGAAGGATCGCTAAATTCTGACATGAGTATTGTACTATTCCTTGGAGCAATCTCGTTCACTACCCTAACCGTAGGATACGTCATGGCAGGTATGCGACTAACTAAATTGGAAATGCGCCTAGAGGAGTTGCAGGGCCAATACGAGGAGAGGATGAGATGAGCGGTCAAACCTACCTTACTGTTGCATACATAGGTATGATTGGTGCACTTGCTCTTTGGACTTGGACTGTTTTTGCTAGGTCCAAAACCTTGCAAAACAAAATCGATTCTTTGGAGAAGGCTTTAGCCCGGGATGAATCTGAGTAATCAGGGGTGAAGCAATGGACCTTGGTGGTGAATTCTGTCTAGTCTGCGGAGCAGACCCCCCACTATTCACAGATAGGATGTGTGAGAAGTGTACACGAGATAGAGTAACACTTGCTAAAGTTCCAAAGAACGCTCCTTGGACAAAGTGTGCAAGATGTGGAATTATTGATTTTCAAGGTAAATGGAGTAACGTCGACGATGAAGACCTCTGGCACGAATTAGTGGCAAGAAACGTCGAATTCCATTCAGAAATCGAGGACTTAGAATTGGGACTTATGGCCCAAGAGGTTGATGGGAGACATACACTAATTCACTTAGAGATTGAAGGCGTAATCGACAACCTTCTCTACACTGAGCAGCATACTATGCGTGCTCGCATGTCAAACGGAGTATGCCTTACTTGCACAAGACGTGCTGGGAATTATTTTGAAGCAACCGTCCAACTACGCTCAAGCGCACGTCGGTTATCTGAAGAAGAATTCCAAACCCTGAGAGCCACGCTCGACTCGGTTTTGGCAGAAATGCCCGATGACCCGATGTTCTTCATCACGAAAGAGGGACCTGTTACAGGAGGATATGACGTTGTTCTTGGCTCAAAAGCCCTAGCAAGAGCGTGGGGCAGGCACCTAATCTCACAGCATGGCGGCCAAATTACCACAACCACCTCAGTAGTGGGTAGAAAAGACGGTGTAGACTTGACTAGGCTAACTCTTCTCTATCGAAAACCAGGC
>JAYYDR010000005.1:0-24929 GCA_036160735.1 Thermoplasmatota archaeon | reverse complement strand
CGATGTATTGTTTCCTCTCTTTTTGCCAAACTCGCTAGTTCCATTCGGTCTCTTACCCCATGCTTTTCCAATAAATTTGCAATAATTGCTAGGTGGGTTTCTCCACCATCTATTAGGAGTAAATCAGGCCAGTCTTCAACTCTTTTGATCCACCTTTCAACAACCTCTCTCATCATACGTAAATCATCGATTGCGTCTCCTTTTACCGTGTATGTTCTGTATTCTTTTTTGGAAGGTCTACCATTTCTAAGGCAAACGCTTGCACCAACTCTTGAATCTCCGAGTAATTGTGCCATGTCGAAACATACAATGTGGTCAAGTGAAGTCATTGACAGCAGCGATGCAGCCTCGTCCACAGCTCTCTGCTCAAGAGACCCAGAAGTCTTGTTTGCCAGTCTTTCAACCTGCATCTTTGCATTCTGTTTTGCTAAATTTGTCAGAGTTACAAAGTCTCCTCGCATTGGGACTCTGACGTCAACATTACTACCTCTTCTCTGGTTAATCCATTCTTGTAGTGTTGTTGAAATTGGTGTAGGGGTCAGCAATATTTTTGGAGGTCTCCTGTTGGAATAATGCTCAACTATGAATCTAGCAACTGAATCTCCTTCATCCCCTCTGTGAATTAGTGGCCAAGACTCCTGACCTTTGATAACTCCGTCGTCAGCATGAATTACCACGATTGCAGCGAGGTCTCCTTTGATTCCGATTCCAATAGCATCACATTCTCTGTAGACTTTTGACAAGATTACTTGTTGACTTGTGACTGTTCTTACTGCTTTTATCATGTCTCTGATTGAAGCTGCAATTTCGTATTCTTGAGAGTTTGAACGCTTATCCATTTCTTGTGCTAATTCCTCAATCAATTCACTAGCGTCCCCGTCCAAAATACGCCTCACGTTCTTTACTCTTTGAGCATAATCTCCATCTTCTATACATGGACCAGCACAAAGGCCGATGTGCATAGCAAGACAGCCTTGAGGCAGCAATTCCTTGCAATCCCTAATTCCAAAATGGCGTCGGAGTAATTGTACTACTTGCTTCGCAGCTGCAGCATTAGGGAATGGGCCCCATTTCCATGATTTCTTTGGGGGGTGTCTCGTGTACATTATACGCGGAAATTCTTCCTTTGTTAAAGCAAGAAATGGGTAAGACTTGTCATCCTTTAGCATCGAATTATATCTTGGCCGATGTTGTCTGATGAGTTGTCTTTCAAGGATTAGCGCCTCTTGGGGAGAATTGGTAACTATACATTCAATATCATCCGAATTTCTGACTAATTCAGGAATCATTGCACGGTCGGGATTGGTTGAAAAATAAGAGCGGATTCTCTGTGATAATACAGTGGCCTTTCCAACGTATAGTACTCTTTCATCGGAGTTACGGAATAAGTAAACCCCAGGCTTTGCCGGCAAGTCGACCTTGTCAAGAGTTACCGGCATGTTTCCATTGTGGTGACATTCCATCAAGAATACATCGCAATCATGGGAGGGCAACAAACATCATTGATGAGCACTAGCAACAGCCCATGGTGACCGGGCCAGAGTCTAGAATACTAGCCCGTCTGCATACATTTTCTTCAACTCTGGAATCTGCATGGGATGTACCAAGAGACATCTGTCTCCCAGGACTTTCAGAATATCTCGGAGTGGTAAGGTCTGCACTCCATGCTCCTCTTGGTGAACTGGTAAAGAAGGGAATGGTGATTGAGAGAAAAGCACACGTAATAGGTGGTGGTAGCCGTAAAAGAAAGGTCTACCACATTACAGATTTGGGAAGGGCGGAATGTCGAGATATTGACGCGCAGCCAAAGAAATCCATCGGCGAACTTCTTGGAAAGCCTCCAAACCAATCAAGTCTGCACGGTAGAGCAGGATTGATTGGCCAATTGAAATCGAAGAAGAAAGTAATTCTTACTGGATTGCCTGGAATTGGAAAAACCTCACTCCTACGTGGAATTGCAGATGAATTAGTCAAGGAGGGTATGACGGTTAGATTCGCTACCATGGAGTCATTCAAGGATATCACAGATATCTTTGGAGATTGGGAATACCAATTTTCTAGTGAGGGTGCAGTGCTGAATTCATCGAAGAAAGAGGTGCTGATTCTTGATGAACTGCAAGAAGTGAGCCAAAGACATCTTGGACGTCTAGAGGAATTTGCCAGTAAATCAACACGTTTCATAATGGCAAGTAGGGCTCCTATTCCGATTAGCGAAGGATTCGAAATAGTCGAAGTCCCACCATTGGAAATTCAAGATGCAATCAACTTACTTCCAGAGCATCTGGAAAACAGAGAGACAGTTGCTAAACGCCTTGGTGGTCATCCTTTGGCTCTACAGATGCATGATGAAGATTCGGTTTTGCCTGAATCTGGTTCAGACTTACAAGAATGGGTTAGAGAGGTTGTTGTGTCTAAATTAGAAGACGAAATCAAAGCACTTGACGAACTCTCTCTACTTCCAGTTCCAGTTCCACCTAATTACCTTCAACACGAACAGCATTTGCTTGAACTCGATGATTATGCATTACTGCGCTGGTTCGCTTCAGGTGTAGAGTTACATCATCTTGTCAGAAACGTACGTTCCACGATGTTGACAAAAGACGACTATGCAAGTGCAGCGAATTACTGGTCTCAATTAGATGGCGACCTTGCTCGTTTGGTTGAGATGCATCATGTATTGAATTCAGAGGGTGATATTGAATCCCTATTAATTAGAAACGCTGAGTCGCTAATGATACGCTCAAGTTCCGGCCTAGCATCATTAATCGGTGACGCTATCTTCAGACACCCCACCGAAAAATTACACAGAATTGCTGCAATGGTTGCCATTGAAAGGGGTGAAGATGAGATTGCATCTGAACACCTATCCCACTGTAATGCTCCCGACTTGGAATACTCCAACTCATTGCTAAAAGGTGATTCAGAGATCGAATTGCCTGAGGATGCAAGCGCTCGGTTACTCCTATCTGAGGCTGCCCGCAGGATTGACGATAAATTGCCGGGGCAACAGGTCGAGGGTACTGTTCTGCAACTAATCGAAGATATCGACATATCCTCCATGTCTGAAGAGATGAGAAAGGTAGTATTGGTTGCGATAGCTCACGTAAAGCACGCTTGGCACATATCGAGAGAAAATTGGAGCGAGGCTTCCGATTTGCGTGAAAGTTTAGGTTCTATCTCCCATGTTAATGACCCTCAATTGGTTGCAATGAATCTAAGAGCGGAAATTGCTCAAACCTCTTGTAATTCACCATCCTTTGATAAGTTGATTGAACAAGCATTCTCTCACAATGGTCTGCGTGCAAAAATGCTCCAAATTTCTCTGCTTGAGAGGTGTGATGGAGAGCGAGCCAAATCTATCCTAAAACGGATCGAGATACCTAGCGCAGAATCTCAAACTAACATGACCTCTGCACGAAGAGTATCCGCAATGATTTGGTATCACAGAGCCATTTTCAAAACACATAATCCTTTGTCAGCAATGGCTGAAGCGATTTCTCTCTGGAAACGTTCTCTTTGTCCCGCAGCGGCAAGAGATGCAACTCAACTGATGCATAAGATGCTCTAATCACAGTTCGGCACCAAGTAGTGTCTTTGTATCTGTGATTCCTGGAATCGGCCTAATCTCTTCAACGATTACTCTAGTCAAATTATATTCCTCATCAGATTCTACTTTTGCGATTAGGTCATACTCTCCAAAGAGCATCCACCTGCTCGTGACTTCATTGATTTCATCGAGACGTGCTCTTACATCGTGCTCTTTTCCCGGTTGGGTAGTAATTAGAACAAATCCTGTTGCCATTTCCTCACCTCAGTAATCCACTGCAATCATCGTTTGAGTTTCTTTTACACCCTCTATTTGTCTGAAATCTTGAACTAGCATTTTTGATAAATCTACAGAATTATCCGATGACACCCTAACAAGTAGGTCAAACTCACCATACAATACGTGTACCTCAGCAACAGCATCATTGTTCGAAAGGGATAGGTAGACATCCCTTTCTCGAGTTGGCTGAGTCTTGAACAATACAAATGCTTCAGGCATCGTGCCGGGCCACCTTAAGCCCCTTATTCACTGTGCCGCTTTCTTTTTCTCTGAATCGAGGAGGGGAACAATATAATGGTATGAATGCCGGGTTGTAAAATATGATGAGGAGTAAAGTTGCAACATCTCTACTCCTTTTGACAATTTTTCTTTTGTCAATACAATCTCCATTACTGCTAGAAAATTCCCAATCGAGTGAGACTTCGGGCAGGGCACAAACTATCTGGAGTGGTCAGATTACCCTGAACAATCACTACACGATACCCGTTACTGATGAGTTAGTGATTGAAGAGTGCACAAACGTCACAATGTCCAACGATGTTAGAATCTATGTCGAAGGCAGAATTACAGTTGAAGGAACAGCAAATTGCCCAGTATACTTCGATTATGCCGGCGGCGGAGACCACATGGGTATCCAATTCAATTCCTCTTCAAACGGTAGAGGGAGTAGAATAGATAATGCTTCTATAATCCATTCTACCTATGGAATTACGGTATATGGTTCAAATCCATATCTAGCTAATGTAACGGTCTTCGACCCTGATGATGTTGGCGTGGATTTGTTTAGTTCAGCGACTCCTACAATCAGAAATTTAGTGATTGACGAAGCAGGTCAAGATTGGTCATTCCCGGTTTATTGGAGGTACGGAATTGGTCTTTCAATCGGCGCAGGCTCCGCTCCAAATATCGATGGGTTAACAGTTAGTGATGCAGTTACTAGAGGTCTGAACGTTTGGGGTAATTCAGGTGGCTTGATCAGAAACCTTTCACTAACTAACATTACAGGTGCTACGCTTGCACAGTCAGCGGGAATATGGGTTGAAGATAGCGTCCCTCTAATCGAAGGTGCAATTGTAAATCGTGCAGACCATGGTGCAATTATTCGCCACATCGATGATAGCCAAATCACAAGGGCTGTTATGCGCGACTTAGAGATTCACAATTCGATGTACAAAGGATTAGTTTTAGATAAGGAAGACAAGACGAATTACACAAATTACCAGAGTGCAGTGATTGAAGGATTAGAGATCAGTGGCACCGGTGGCCCAGATGCAAAAACGCCTGGTCTCGCAACAGTTACGCTAGAAATCAACGCTACAGGCGCATGGATAGAAGAAGCACATTTGGAAGATAATGACGCGGTCGGAGTCCAACTATACTTTGCAGATTCCACGACAGTTTTCACGAACCTTTCAATCAACAATACCGGTGGCTCTGGGACGGGTGCAGGCGGAGCAGGAATTTCTGTCCGATCCTCATACTTCGCACCCAAATTTGATGGATTGGAAGTTTCAAATTCAACTTCAGCAGGAGTATTTGCAATCAGTGGTGGAGCGATTCGAGGAAACGATTGGCACCTACACAATAATGGGCAGGAAGGATTCTATCTCGAGAGCGCAGCTACAATTGTCGATGGCCTTAACTTAGAGGATAACGCAAATTCAGGAGTACACATCGATGATGCAAGATACGTTTTCCTTAGCGATTTGATAAGTACTGGTAACGGAGATGCTGGTCTAGAGTTTAATCGAGCAAACGACATAGAATCTGCCTCGGGAGACGTGAGTTGTACGAACTGCACGTCAATTGGAAATAATAGAGGCGTTGTGGCAACAGACTCTGTCGATTTGTACTTCAATAATTTACAAGTTCACGACCCTGTAACTGGTCCGGCGATTTCTATCGATAACAGCGGATTGGATATTGGTGTACAAGGCGGCATGTTTCACATTACTGATGTTAAAACATGGCTGAATTACTCTGGGCCAGCAATCGAAATTTTTGGTGCTGAAGGTGAAATCGACGGCTTGGATATGTATGGTAGTCACACTGGATTAACGTGGGATGCTGATCACAATGTGGAAAGAAATAGTATACTTTCTAATGCTAATCTTAGTGGAACTGGATGCTTAAATTTGTCAAATCACGACCAATTAATTGGCCACAGTAATACGATCACATCTGACTGTACAGGAGATTTAACTTTCACAAATGTCGAGTTAAATTGGTCGAAATTTTCAGATGCAGGAACTCATATTCTCAATGTTGACACAGATTCTCACATTCACTTACATCAGCCATCAAACATCGATTATGCAAATGCAAGTATTTCCGGTAACGGTTGGATTGAAGAATCATGGAATGTCGAGGTTTGGGTAATCAACAACAATTCGAACGGCGTTCCTTCTGCGGCTGTAACGCTTGAATTTGACCAACTCGAAACTACGAT
Source organism: Thermoplasmatota archaeon (assembly GCA_036160735.1). Lineage (GTDB taxonomy): Archaea > Thermoplasmatota > Poseidoniia > Poseidoniales > Poseidoniaceae > MGIIa-K1. The sequence goes on along the minus strand of JAYYDR010000005.1, from coordinate 18,654 downwards.
TGGTAATTCCACCAGCGACATTGGCGTCGTGTTGTTCCCAGACCTTCGCGGGAAGAAGTACAACAGCGTTGGCGAGACTCCATACACTACTGTTACCATCAGTTGTGCATATGACAGCGTTGGCAATTCAACCAACGTTTCACTCTCCCAAGATAGGACTGTTTGGTGCCATTTACCGCTTGAGAATCAGGCACCATTCATCAAATGGGACAGCCCTGCAGACCAAACCACCTTCCCTTCACAGAGTGAGGTGTTCTTCAATGCATCAAGGTCATGGGATTTGGATGACGATATGATGACATTTACATGGACATCCTCCATCGATGGACAGTTACTCCAAGGCCTTGATTCTGAATTCACAGCAAATGGAATCACCGCTCCACTAGTCGGTTTGAGTGACGGAATTCATGATATCACTCTTCAGATATGTGATGATAAAGGAAATTGTGTAGATGAAACCAGAACGATTGAGTTATCCAATCAACCTCCAATAATTGTCGTATCAACCGACCCTCAGTTAACGCCTTGGGGTGAACTTGTTACACCTATTACTAAACCTGTCAAATTCTCATTAAATGGAACATACGACCCAGAAGGAGATGTACTAACTTGCGCATGGAACTGGCTTGGAAAGAGTCAACAGGTTGTTAACTGTACAAACGGAACAGGAAGCCTGAACTTTTCAGATGAAATAGTAACAACGTTTGATTTGACATTGACTGTATCAGATTCAGTTAACGAACCTAGCGAATGGGTAATTCCAGTTGAGTTGTATAACGAGATGCCAAATGCATCATTTGAAATTACCCGCCTAGGTAACCTCTCTGAAGATATCGTGACTCTTACAAGCACAACAATCGACCCAGAGGGTGACGACATAACCTACCTCTGGGAAAGTAATCTAGACGGCGTTCTGTCCAACCAAAGTTCGTGGCAAGGCTACCTTTCGAGAGGTAGTCACGTAATTTCTCTAAGCGTTAACGATGGCAGGATGGAGCACGTGAACTCAACCAGTATAGCTTCTGAGGTTTTGGTCGTAAAGAACAGCCCTCCAAAAGCGGTAATACACTCGCCACTATCGACTGACGCTCATGATTCAAGTCATTTATTCGAGTTCAATGCATCTGGCTCGGGAGATTATGATAGTGCGTGTGATACATTCCCTGCTGACATTGATTGGCATTGCTCAGATTTCGAACCGGCATCGGGTTCAGAATATCTAATTTACAAATGGGAATCAAACCTTGACGGAGTTCTGCAAGAGGATGGGTCTGATTGGTTGATTTTTGAGGCTCACCTATCCAGCGGTATTCACACAATAACCCTGACATTGGATGACGGAATCAATACTCAAGTTACCGAATCTATTGAAATCGAAGTAGTTGCTTCAGCTCCTGTGTTAGTATTGAACAGCCCAGACCTGGAGCAAGGATATTACTCAAGTGAGGCGATTGAATTCGACCTAAGAGAAAGCGTGGACTATGATGGTGATTTGTTCACTTTCAATCTGTCAAGTGACATTTCTGGAGAACTACTCACTGATTCTAACCCTCTTGAATTGCACCAACTTCAACTCGAAGCAGGTGAGCATGAACTAACGTTCACGTTGGTCGATGATACGGGGTTATCAAGGGATGAAGTGGTTAACCTGCTGGTTGTTGAATCAGATCCAGAGGTTGTAATTTATGAGCCACTAAACAATCAATTCTACCAACCAGGGGAGTTGATTATATTCGATTCAAATGGTACTAATGATGCTGATAATGACATTACGAGAAGAGAGTGGCGCCTACATTCAAATGGTGAATTTGCTCATACCGTGATGTCAAATTCTGCTTTCTTCACAACAAATTTAGCACCCGGTGTTCACCATGTCTCTTTGTTCGTTGAGGACCGAAGAGGAGGAAGTGATGAGGTACATCTCAACATTACAGTCGCATCGAGTAATCCGGATTTGTCAAATCTCTCAGTTACTCCGAAGTTTGTTCCCGTAGATGAATTAACCAAAGTAACGGTAAGTGTAACTCTCGATGACCCTGATGGTACGACAAATCACGTCAACGCTACGATTACTAAAAACCTGCAAACATGGGTATTGAATCTCACAGATGATAACAACGATGGCATTTGGGTTGGAGAGATCGAGCTAATTGTTACCGAAGGAGGAAAAGCACAGGTCAAGGTGACTGCGTTTGATGGGGAGACAATTGATTTCATGTCTATTGACGTAGACTTTGTCGAGAAGGAATCTGACAACTCCTCTTTGTTTGTTATTGCAGGAGGTGTCGCCTCATTCCTGCTGATAGCATCCCTGTTAGTTTGGCTGATTATCAGAAGAAGAAAGCGCCTTGCGGATATCGATTTGATAGATTCTTGGGGAGTATTTGGTGGAGAACAAAAAGAATACTTAGATGAGGACCTAAAAATCTAGTAATTTTCCGTCGGCAGTACATTCATAAGTTACCATGCCCTAATTCCTTCCATGAGGAAGAATTTCTCAAGAATTAACGCCGTCCTGCTAGCCCTACTTTTGTGTGCATCTTTGCTGCCACAAAACGTTGCTGCGGATGAAACAACAACCGAACACTTCGCCTTCGGAATGGAATATGATTGGAGTGATATGGACACCGATTTTGAGACAATGACTGGACTAGAATTGGACGAAATTTTGGGCGATGTCATGCAATCAGCTGACGATGCTGGCATAGACTTGTTGATTTTGGAAGAATTGACAGGTACATCTTCAATGATCATCGATCAGTATGAAGATGGTACAACTATGCTTGACTACGACGGTAGTACTGTCGAAGTTACCAAGCACGTCACTGAGTTGACAGTAAGGCACGGTCAACTTGCAGACTTAGCAATTATCACAGAATGGTCAGATGCAAGAGCTGGCTGGGATTTGACAATCTCCGCAAACGCTGACGGTGTTTTCAACATCGATGCGTTCTATGTCGAGTACCGTGATGCTGACGACTTACTTTACGGCCACGACTTAGAAATGTCGATGGAAGCAGACCAAACATACGGTTTCGGTCTTCAAGGTAGTCTAGAAGCGGATGATGGCGACAAGGTTATGCCGCTGAACATCCAAATGGGAATGAGTGTAGATTACTCAGTGTCAAACGCTGAGAGTTCAGTTCTATACACAGAGCCTTCCGACATACATCAGCAACTCTCTGCTCTTGCAGGCGGAGAAGACCTAGGCTGGGAAGTAGGAAGCGATGATGATGATGGATATGTTTACTGGAATGATTTAAGCTCAAATGACTTCAGCTGTTCTTGGGTGTCAATGTATGAAGAATACGAGTGTTATCATGCAGTTTATGATTACTATGATTACTACCCATATTGTGAGTACTACTCCACATTAGAGACTTACTATTGTACCTATGATTTCGGTCACGATAGCGCTTGGGAAGACTCTCTGACCTGGACTCACAAATATGACAACACAAGGCCAAACACTGGTGATGAAGCAGAACCTCATTCTGGTGATTTCACAACATCAACAGGATTCAATTTCGAGTTAACTGGCTTGCCAGCTGAAGAATTTGGTTTCCCAGCGGGTAAGTGGGATATCTCCGCATCAGATTCTGTAACAGATACTGGCAGTTTCTCCGATGAAGAATATCGCTGTGAGATGGGTATAGAATTGTTTGAGGGTACTCAAATGATTACTACAGATGGTGAGCAAATCGAAGTTATGCAGGCTTACACTTCTCCTCTACCTTGGGGAATGACTTGCCACATTGCTAACCTATTCCTGCACGCATTTGAGGGTACTGAAGACGCACCAACTCTAGCTGACATGATAGAAGACAGTACAGAGGAAATCGCAGAGAGCTTTGATGATGGGTCCAATTCGGATTATGTTACTGGACAGTATTTGGGAATTGAAATGTATGCTTCTGGTCAAGACGATATTAGTGTTTACTACGATGCTACAGGCCTTGACTATGATGGTGATTATGAAATTGACTTGATCTTAACAAATTCTGATGGGACAACAGAAGATGTAGATTCAGTTGCATTTTCTGGAGACTATCATTGGGGGAACTCATACATGTCATCAGATTCTTGGGGAGAGCACTGCCTAACTGCAGAGCTACAGGACACAGGAACAGGCCAGACATTAGATACCCTAAATGTGTGCGCAAACGTTCCACAAGAAATTGAGCCAAGCCAACTGCTAGAGGACATCGTAGAAGGATTCTCTGAATCAACTCTAGAAAACGTCATGGAGAATTTCGGCGAAAACATGGAATATCGCATGGAAGACTACGAAGCTGACTTCCCATATGATGACGGTGATATGTTCGTTCTTTGGGACACAAATAGCAACATGGTAGTTGGATTCCAGATGGTTGTAACAACCGATGAGAGCAACTTGTGGTACACTTTGATAGGTCCGGAATCCGATTCATACGGAACAGCACCTGCTCCACTTTCGGTTACCTACTTCTCAGGTTCACAAGCAATTGTGCAGGAAGCTGAAATAGTTGAGGACACAACTTTGTCTGACTTGGTTGACTTAACGCAGCACAACGATGACATCATCGAGGATGCACTAGAGGAAGCTCTTGCTGAGTACGGTGATGGCGAAGGTGGTTCCGCTGAAGAGACCGAGGAAGAGACTGAAAGCGGCCTTCTTCCATTCGTCTCTCCAGTCCTAACAATCGCATTGATTGCTATAGCTGGACTAGTCGCTAGCCTTCAAGGCCGCAAGGACTAGGCAAGAATTGATACCAAGAGGGACCCCCTCCCTCGTTTATGAGGGAGGGGAAACCCTATGCTAAACTGCTCCTACATGCAGTTCAGTTAGTGGTCTTGTTTTCTCTGATACAAGCTGTGAATTCTCACATATGGTATACCGGTGTTGTTGACGTCGAATACACAGATGGCTTACCGGAAAACTCCGGTATGGAAGTAGAATTAGAAGTAGATCAAGATTCAGCTGACGTAAGCATCCACATTGATGGATTCATTACGTTCATGCAGTGGCAAAATACTCGAAATGATACTACAATCCCAGCTGAGAGTTCAGAGGAAAAATCAGAGTTTGATTCATCAGAGTTAAAACCGTTATCCGAGTTACAGGAAGAGATTCCAATCATGGCAAAGATTGCTTTCTCCCTAGGGATTCTCTTGGCAGGGTTGGCAATATTCCAAATTAAGTATAGTTGGATTATAGGTATGATTCTGAGTGGTTTTGTATTATGGATATGCATCAATTTGGTTGTTTTCGCACCACTAGGGTATGTCGGTGGAATGGACTTTGGAACAGGTGCTTTCGAGGATGACGATAGGGAATCAACAGTTCATAGTACGACGGATAGTTCTCCAGTATTTGACCTATTCAACGGCGAATTGGAAGTAGAATTCACTACCGAATCGTACGACTTAGGATTAGTTAATCAAAGCGAGTTAGATTCCGTTGTGGAGAAAGCACCAGGAAAGGAGCATTATTCCTTCATGGCTTTGGATGGTGTTGCAGGAATTCACTACAGTCCGTTCGTTGTAGAATTGGTTTGGGCTTGGCTGGTACTGTTTTTCTTGGCACCGACTGTGGTGAACTTTGTATCCAGAGTGAGCATCGACAAACCACAACTACTGTGATTATTTCTGTTCGGGAATATCTCCGTTAAGAGAATCGGGGTTATCGTCGAGTGGACCCCACTCGGTCCGTGTCCTGTTAAGTCCGAATCTCTTCGCCCAGATGAATTTCAGATTTTTCCATCCATCCCCCCATGTGTGAATTTCGGCTTCACCAACTCTTGGTCTGTATGGGACTGAAACTTCGATTGCCTTTTTCTTCCCGAGCACGCGACGTGCTAGAATTTTCATCTCCTCTGAGAGCGGCATTCCATCATTCGTTGGGCGCATCTTTTCATTGTCGAAAATCGACTTTCTAAATACCCACATTCCGGACTGGGAGTCTTTGATTCCATATCCGAATGCAAGCCTTGCATTGAATGATAACATCCAGTTGCCAAATCCGTGAAGGCCAGACATGGAACCTTCTTCAGCAAGTGTGAGTCTATCGCAAGTGATGAAATCTAAATCCTCATCAATTAATTTCTTGACTAATTCAGGAACAACCTCAGCTGGATAAGTACAGTCTGCATCCATTGTTACGATGATGTCTCCTTTCGCAACGACGAAACCAGTTCTGTATGCTCTACCATAGCCTTTTCTTGGCTCCAAATGAACTCGAATTCCCTTTTCAAGGGCAATTTCTCTAGTCTTGTCTGTAGAACTACCGTCTACAATCATGATTTCGAGTTCATCGCACCAATCCCTTGGAATGGAGTCCACCGTAGGTCCAAGGGCTTCTTCCTCGTTCCTGGTGGGAAGGATAATGGTGACAGAGACTGGTAACTTGTCGGCCATGCGCTGTGGACTGAAGGATTTGATTTGAAGGCACCTATCCGTTGGATTATTTAGCACAAGACGAAGTCGGGTGATTGTTCGACATGCACATAGCCATAGTGTCCGGCGAATACCCACCACGCTGGGGCGGTATTGGTTCTGTGGTTTTCCATCTTGCAGGACACTTTGTGGAGTTAGGACATGAAGTAACAATTATCACCAGGTCGCATCAAGATGCTGCCCCATCTCAAGAGGGAGTAACAGTAGTTCCAGTTCGATGGACTAAGTTACCAATGGCATTCACTCGTTCTTACGGAAGGAGCGCTCTGAAAGCGCTAAAGAAACTTCATTCAAAGAATCCTATTGACATCATAAATGCTCATCTTCCTTTAGTCTCGTGGAAGCGTAAAGAGTTCTCTTGGCTTGAGCAAAATATCGCTCCAGTAGTATCTTGCTTACACGGCTCTTGGTTAGGCGAAAAAGAAGGCGTAAAAAGAGCAGCAGCAGCAAAAGAATCTGCAACCTGGAAAAATCCGAATGACCTTGCAATACTTACAACAGCTGGCTGGTACTCAAAATACGAAAGGGCTGGTGTACTGGAATCCAGCATCTGTGTTGCGAACTCCCAATCTACATTGAAGGAATTCAAGCAGTGGTATAGGCCAAGCGATGATTTTGATTGTGAAGTAATTCTGTGGGGCTGTGACCACAAGGTATTCCGCCCACCAAATATCGATGACGAGGCAGAACAGTTAGAGCATGAAAGAATTAGAAAACAATACGGTTGTGATGACGAGGCTTCTCTGAATTATTCTCCTGAAACTAAAACTCCAATGTTACTCGCAGTAGGACGTTTAGTTGCGAGGAAAGGTTACATGACTTTGCTGAGAGCTATGCCAAATATCTTGGAAAATAATCCAGATGCAAAATTAGTGATTGTTGGAAGAGGTCACATGAAATCCAGTCTTGAAAAGACAGCAAAGAAACTGGGAATTGAAAATTCAATGTTCATACAATCAAGTCTATCCTTCGATGAACTTGCTCAACACTTCCGTTCAGCAGATTTGGTAGTTTATCCTTCATATTACGAGGGTCAGGGCTTAATCCCTCTAGAGTCCCTTGCTAGCGGCACGCCGGTGGCAACAGTGGATCAAGAGCCACTTACTGAAATGGTGGACGTATCTGTTGGTGGCTTGTTCAAAAGAGGTGACCCGGAAGATTTGGCGCGCTGTGTAAACGAGATGCTTTCTAATTCTGAGACTTCTACCAAAGCAAAATTAGGTAGACAGAGAGTATTATCCAAGTATACTTACGAACACAATGCAAGCGATTTTGTGGATGTTTTCAACAGGGCGATTGAAAAGAAAAAACACAAATAAATCTCATACTTTCTGGCATTGTAAGAACACCAATCTTGCGTTGTTTTGAAAACCAACAGCCTTCATGCACACACATGCGCGCGGAGCAGTGGGTGGTGTGCTTCCTCGCGATATCGCTCTTGACTTTCCTACCAGCGGTAAGCGCTGATGATGATACCTCTACAGCGAATGTACTCACAAACGGGGTATCGACCAACGGATATGTATGCTATGATGATGGATGTTCTCCCAACGATGAAGTTGACTGGTGGAAGATTTACGCATACAAAGGAGACATCGTTCAAGTTGGATTTTCTGGCTCAATGAATAACGGAGCATGGTGGTGTCCTGGAGACGGTTGGGAAGCTGATTTTTCGATACACGATTCTAATGGCGCACAAGTTGCTAGCCAATCGATGAGCGATGCAGGTTCGTCTACAACATTATCCACGACAATGCCAGCCCCGGGCTGGGTTTATGTCAAAATCAAAGGCAAGGATAGCTGGTGTAATGACGGCGTAGATTACACACTTACTCCTTCTCTAAATCAAGATAACAGAGATACCGATGAGGACGGGTTCATCGACAATGAGGATGACTGCGACCTTACTCCTGGCACATCCACAAACGACAGACTGGGGTGCATAGACACCGATTCCGATGGCTGGTCTGACCCGGATGAAGGCTGGACAACAAATAACGGAGCAGACGCATTCCCAACTCAACCATCTCAGTGGATTGACTCTGACAATGATGGCTTTGGAGATAATCTCAATGGGTTTGAACCCGACCACTGCCCATACCGTAGAGGATATTCTGAACTCGACCGCTTTGGTTGTCTAGACTCAGATGGAGATGGTTGGTCTGATGCTGATCCCGGAGGCCTTGATGGAGTAGAACCATGGTTTGCTCATCCAAATGGCTCAGCTGACGCTTTCCCGTTTATTGCAAGCCAGTGGAATGATACTGATGCAGATGGCTTTGGAGATAACTGGGCAGATGGTTCATGGAACGATACACGGATGAATTGGTCTATTGGTGTCTGGTATTCTAACGCCACAGAGCCTGACGCATGCCCATTCATTACAGGTTATTCAGTAGAAGACAGATTTGGTTGCCCCGACGCAGATAGTGATGGTTGGTCCAACCCAGATTCAAATTGGACTGCAAAAGAAGGAGCAGATGCATTCCCCGATAACCCAACCCAGTGGTCAGATATGGACGGTGATGGTTGGGGTGATAACCAAAGTGAAGGAGCTCTACAGGTAGATGACTTCCCAGATAACCCAACCCAGTGGCTTGACACAGACGGAGACGGCTGGGGAGACAATAATTCCTACGGGGCGACTCAAGTCGATGACTTCCCATTGGTACCCAGTCAGTACAGAGATAGTGATGGTGACGGTTATGGAGACAACTTAGAGGGATATGAGGGAGACGTTTGTCCTCACAGTACAGTCGAAGAAGTCGAGAGCGGTTGGATTAGTTGGTCGGATAGATTCGGTTGCTTGGATTCAGATATGGATGGATTTTCCAACCCTGACGATTGGTGGATTTCTCACCCTGATGGTTTTGCAGATGCCTTCCCTGAAGATGAAACCCAGTGGTATGATACAGATGATGACGGCTATGGTGACAACCTCGAATATTTCGATGGAGAAACTTGGAGGCCTGCTTGGAGAGGAGATGGCTGTGTTGCTACAGAAGGCAACTCTGCCATGGACAGATGGGGCTGTCCTGACTCTGACGGGGATGGTTGGTCAGACCCTACTACTCACTGGTTAGCAAGTCCAGGAGGATTAGCAGACGCTTGGCCGGCTGATGAAACTCAATGGCATGACAGAGACGGTGATGGTAGAGGGGATAACCCAAAGGGAACCACTGCGGATGTTTGTCCAGATGTACCTGGTACTTCCAAGGGGCCAACCGAAGGTGGTGATCGATGGGGCTGTCACGACACAGATGGCGATGGATGGTCTGACCAAGGAGATAGATTCATGCACGAGCCTACTCAATGGCGTGATTTGGACGGCGATGGATTTGGAGACAATTCCGACGGCCACGAAGGAGATGCATGCCCCAATGAAAGAGGTCAATCATTCTTCGACCGATTAGGTTGCAGAGATTCAGACGGTGACGGATGGTCTGACCCATCACAAAACTGGCTTGCCTCACCGTGGGGACAAGCAGACGCATTCCCAACCGACAGGCTTCAATGGCAAGACAGCGATGAAGACGGCTTTGGTGACGTTCCAATGGGTGCTAAGAGAGACGATTGTCCAGAAGTAGCTGGTACATCAACTCGAGATGTACAGGGTTGTATCGATTCAGATGGAGACGGCTGGTCAGACGAATATGGAAGTTGGAATGCTGCCTTCTCAATAATGGGAGAAGAGCCTGCTTCTAGTTGGTTGACATACATGATACTAGGAACTGTGATGCTGATTTCCTCAGCCCTTGCAATGATTGTAAGATACTCTCGTTCTGTTTCTTCATTAGAGAAGGGCATCGCTAAAGAAGCATCAGGGGGTGATTCAAATGCGTGAGTGGTTTTTGATTGCCCTCATGGTCTCACTATCATTCGCAGGCAATGTTTCTGCTGAAGAGGAATCAGACCCATTTGAAGAGGCTGGATTGAGTTTGGTAGCTTTGAGAAATGATAGCCTAGATAGCAACCAGGACGGCATGATGGATGCAATTCGTGTGGTAGTCGTAATTAATTCGACCAATCAGTGGATTGACTTGACCCTGACATTGATTGGGGAACACTCTGGATTTACTGTTTATGAAGAAGCACTAATGGCATTTGAAAACCAAGAAAATGCTTCTCTAACATACGACTCATGGGCAGCCGGTGAACACCACCTTAGGTTGGAAATTAGCGATTCTGACGGACGGCTGCTCAAATATGTGGACTTGGGAATCTTCGATCTAAGTCCCGCTTTGGCAACTCCTTCAATCGACCTGGTGTTATCAGGCTCAGAGATTATGCAAACCGGTGACGATTGTGAGATAACTAGGGATTTCATTGATGAAACAGGCCCAAGGTGGGATTTCGAAGGTACCCGTTCGATTATCGGTACACCATTTACTGTCCTTGATACAGACCAAGTTTTGGATTGTAGCAATTGGCCTGCAGGCGACTACGTCATTACAGAAACTTACCAAAACGGCCTAGGTCAAACAACTAGCGATACCCTTGAACTTGTTATTGCCAACAAGCCTCCGCCGACATTCTCTATCGAGATAAACGGTAATGACGCGCAAATTGGAACACCTTGTACCATTACACACGTTGCAACTACTGGTGAGGACCACACAGAATACCTCAAGGAGTGGAGAATAACTCCTTCGATTGGGATGTCAGCAAATACTAGCACTCTGGATTGTTCAAAATGGGAGTCTGGTGTCTACAAGATTCTCCTGACAGTGACCAACGATGAAGAGATCAGCACAACAAGTGGTGCAATGCTAATCCGAATGCCTTCGACTGATTCATCAGTCCAAGACGACGATGCTCCTGCTCAGTCTAAGGGTTCTGAGACCGAGACTTCCAGTGTTGGAATTTGGGGGATTGTGGTTCTATCCCTAGTCCTTGGTATTGCGGTATTTGTTTTGATGATGAGAAGTCCGCAGGATGATGAACTGTTCGGCGGACTACTCGATGAGATGGGTGAACCTGATGCAGAAGGTCTTCCTACTCATACCGATGAAACTGGCATGCTTTGGAGAAAGCATGAGAATGGAGAACTAGACTGGTGGGACCGATCCTCAATGATGTGGAAGAGGTGGTGATTTGCTACAAACCATCGCTTTCTGGGTAATGATTCTCAGCGGCACCGGCTTGTTTGCAATGTTTGTAAACGCAATGTGGAAGCGATATGTTCGCCTTAAGGCACTCGAGCCTAGGCTCGATTTAGAATGGGTAGATGATTGTGCAGAGCATGCTTCTGCATCTTTCAAAGGAAGTAAGGTAACTCTGAAAAACGTGAGAGATTTTTCTTGGAAAAATAAGCGAGAGCACGACTCAAAGTGGATCAACACAAAAGTTGACATCGATGAAATAGCAGATGTATGGTTCGTTATCGACCACTTTCACAAAATCAAAGGTTTAGCTCACACAATGCTTACTTTCGAATTCAAAGACGGTCAATTCATTACATTCTCTTTCGAAACTAGAAGGGAAGTTGGTGAAAGATATCACCCATGGAAGGGATTATGGCGAGCATACGAATTGTATCTCCTTGTGGCTACAGAAAAAGATGCTTTACACCTTAGAACCAATGCTCGCAACCACAAGGTACACCTGTTCAGAGTTCAAACACCTCCCGGTAAAGAAAAGGCACTGTTTAACGCCCTTTGTGATAGGCTCAATTCACTATCAGAAAACCCGGAGTGGTACCACACATTTGGAAAAACATGCACTACCGCAATTGTTGACCAAGTCAACCTCATCACGCCAGGCAGAATCCCACGTATGTGGAGAACTTTGTTGCCTGGGCACTCTGCAAGAGCGGCATGGAAACTCAAGTTAATCGAAGATTGGGGTGGGTATGAAGCAACCTTGCAAGCATCTAGAATCGATGAGAGAGCTAGAAAATGGGATGGCAAAGAAGAATATTCTGAGTTTATCAGAGCACACTTGCCTCCCAAATGAAAAGTAAATCTCCACCATCATGGGATATTGATACAGGAATCGAATTTACTCTGTTCCCTACACCTCTTGTTCCAGTTTGTAAATCCTCAGACTCCAACTGATATTCGACTCCTGAAATACTTACATTCTTGACATCTCCAAATGCCATCAATGAACAATTCGCACCGACTTCCAATTCGATTTCGATACCGGAAATGTCCACTCGGCAAGCCCTCCAACCATCGAAATATAGAATTGCATCTGACTGTGATTCGAACAGGGATGTAAACGCTGCAATACGGTGATCTAACCTACCTCCTTCCATTCCTACGACCGCATCAACATCATACTGAATCAATGCCTTTGCTAGGTCCGAGTTTTCTTGATTTGAATCAATAAATTCAGGTCTTGACTCTGCGATAGAATCCATATCGCCGACGACGACGTCCCAAGAATCAAAACGGTCTGCTGCACCATCTAATGCGATTGTGAAATCGGCTTTTTCTAGGAGTGTGAGAAGTAATTCTTCACTAGGCCATTCTCCGTTTGCAACCACTAGAGTGAACCCGTCCATGTATCGGCGATGTGATACATAGATTCAAGCGGTTCGCTGTTGAGGAAAAGCCCGGCCCCCTATGGGGGCCGTGTGCTCAAACTTTGGGAATAGTAATGTAGGGTGGTAATCGTGAGTGGTGCTATGTCATGGCGAAGCAAAGGTCTTCCACTTGCAATTCTCGCCATATTTTTGATACAAATTTCCTCACCGATGATTCAATTTCCACCTGTTGACTTAGAACAAAATCAGCCATCTGCGGCGCAGACCGTTGGATTTTCCTCGGGTTCCGGTCACGACCTAGAAGGAGACATCATTAACATAGATGGGAAAAATTGGACTGTCCGTGGAGAATCAATCCTAGATTATTGGTCCCATGAAGTACAGAACCAATCAAACATTGACTCAATCGACATGGTTCTAACCGACATTGGAATTGGATACGCTTGTTCGACAAATTCTACTGAAGTTTACTTCCACACTCTGAACTTGGACGGTACTTTTGACACGTTAGTTGTGCAAAATTTGGGTGGCGAAAAGACCGATAGTTGTGCTATTGGGGTGACTTCTGAAGACCGCGTACAAATCGCATACGGCGTTGATGATGACGATAATGAAAGCACAGCAAGTCACGTACGCCTCGCTAGGCTCGCAGAGAAAAATGCGGTATACCTAGAACGTACTTGGCACATCAGAACAATTGCTGAGAACGTTTACGATTCTGGAAGCGAGTCATTGAATCTAAAATTTGACAACGATTCTCGAACGCACATTTTCTTCCGTCAAACCGGTACTCATGGCCTTCATCATCTTTCATTCAACAAGGCATTTTGGAATAACACACTCTTGGACGAAGGGCCAATTGGCAGCGATATAGAAATTGCAATCGATGATGAGAACATGTTCCACATCGTTTACACTATTCAGGCGGAAAGCAACCTGTCCGAAAGTGAAGTTAGATTGCTTCGTTTCAATGAAACATCTGAATCTAGGCAAGTTCTCTCCAGAGGATTGTCGATATCTGAAGCGATTGGTATGGATTTAGACTCAAACAATATTGAACAGATTGCTTACTCGAGTTCAAATTCATCATCAAACACAATATCTCTACTGCGAAGCTTAGCAGGTAAGGACACAGGCAGGATTGATCCAACACCGCTCAGCATAATCACTTACGACGATGATTCAGTCGAAGGAGAAGTTCTCAGCGGAGATTTGAACGGCGACGGAATTGATGATTTAGTATACACAGATCCGGAAGGAAACGGTACAATCTCTATCCACTATGGGTCAGCAAATGGGCTTGGAGACCTTCCTGACAGAATGATAGTTGGTTCATTCAGCGATTCAAATCTTGGGTTTGGAATGGCTGTTGGAGACTTCAATTGTGATGGATTCGATGACTTAGCGTCAAGCGAGCCAGGATTAGGAATCAACAATTCGGGTTACATCTCCATCAGACTAGGAAGTTCATCTGGAATCACAACTCAACCATGGTGGGAGATGACAGGAAGTCAAGACGACAATTTAGGATGGTCAATGACATCTTTAGGTGATGTAGAATCCGATGGATGTGATGATTTAGCGATTGTTGCCGACAAACTTATTGAGGAAAATGAAGCCCAACCTACCCTTAGTAAGAATGGATTAGTAATGGTGCTGAAGGGTAATTCAACTGCTATGATTGCGCATTCAAACATCACCCAAACCGACTCTGGAACAATGTTTGGAAGACAAGTAGCAGCTGGAGGTGACCTGAATGGAGACGGTTACCTTGACATGGTCGTATCGAACACAGGAACGACAGACAGTCCTACGGGTTATTCTTCAGTTGAATTCTTTATGGGAGAAGAAACAGGAATAAATTCCACACCTGTGAAGGTCCATTCCGTTCTAAACCAAGGTAAGTTATACGGCTTTGAGATGTCAATTGTTGGCGATATACAAGGCGACGGTTTCGATGATCTGCTTATCAGTGAATTGTTTGCAAGTACAACCCCATACCAAACTGGAAAGGTGCACATATGGTTTGGAAATGAATCAGACCTTGTTACGTATGATGAGAGCTCAACAATCAAAGGTCCATTTGCAAATGCGCGTCTTGGTTATACTATTTCTCCAGCAGGCGACATTAACGAGGACGGTTACTCAGATTTCTTCTTGATGATGCCTTCAGCAAGTAAATCGGGGACGGTCAACCTTTACCTTGGTTCAGAAAATGGTGTTAGAAGCGACGTCCAGCTATTTGCTCAAGGTTCAGCAGGTGAAAATGTAGGTTTGAACCTCTTAACTGGAATGGACTTGAATGGCGACGGGATGGGTGATTTGCTATATTCCTCAAGGGATTTGGACCAAGGAGACAATTTCGCTCCAGTATTGACAATTATGTCGGAGAGAGATTGGGAAAATGTAGACTTTGAGTTCTTGAATAAAGTCGAGGAAATCGACTTACATACTCCGCAAAGAGGTAGCCCTTCTCTACTCGTTGAACTTTCAGATTCCAGCTTGATGCTACTTGAAAACACTCCAGACGGTGTGTCTTCAGCAGGTAGGTGGGACCACCGTTACATCACTGATGTTGATAGTGCTGTTATGGGAATAACAGATTCCGGGAAACCAACAATCCTTGCAATTCGCTCAATCATGGGTACACCCAAATTGGTCACAATGAATGTTGAAGGAAACACAGGCCTTGATTTCAGTCTCGATACTGGTACAGGAGTCGGGAAAGAAATGGGTACTGCTATGGACGCTAATGGCATGCAACGAATTGGCCACTTCTCCCCAGATTACTCTTCAATATTCTATACAAACGAGGGAGAATATGGCTATTCAACATCATTGGTTAGGTCTTCAATCGATATCTTGTACCCAATAAAGGTCCATGTTGATGCTAGTGACAAAACTAGGATGGTTTACGTCGATGATGATGACAACATGGTTCGCCTAGCGACTTTGGATGGTACATGGACTGAAGACACGGTTCTGAATACTACAGTTGGTAATGATTTTGATTCGATTTGGACTTTTGGTGGTGACCTAATTTTTGCCCAAGTCGCTATTTCTAACAACTCAACCTATCTGCAGTTAGTGGAATACGATGGAACAAACTCGTCTGTCGAAAATGTGGTTAAAGCAAACACGACAGCGTTGTTTGAACTCGAGTTGGTCTCAGGCAACTTAGTGTTGTCAGTACTGGATGGAGAATATCTAAGGGTCTACGAGAGAGGCTTGTCCGGTGGAAATTGGACGGTTGCTCACGAGCGATGGATGCTCTACAACAACCAGAATATTGGCAACGAACTGGTTATGAAAGGAGGGCATGCAGTCTTCGATTTCAATAATTCAGACCAAGGAGTCTTACACAGAGCAAGTGATGGAAATTGGAGCATTGAATCCATTGACGTACCTGATTCCGTAACTCCAATCGACTTCTTGGTCGATTCAGACCGCTGGCATATAACATCAACCGAAGATTCAACTGGTTCGAATAATTTGGTTTGGACAACTGGTTCATTCTCAGATTCAACAATCACAACTACAACCAAATTCACCTCTGTTGTGACTGAACACATGGCAGGAATGGATTTGGTTGACGGGGATCTAGTGATTGCATACTCACAATCATCAACCAGTGATTTTAGCGTGATTAGAATAGTCACCGACACAGACAGAGACCTTATCCCTGACACGCACGATGATTTGCCAAATGTTGGCAACCAGTGGGAAGACTCAGATTCAGACGGATTTGGTGATAATTCTCTAGGCCCGCAAGCGGATGCCTGTGTCTCAGATTTCGGCGAGTCAATCTACGACAGATTCGGTTGTGATGATTATGACGAAGACGGATGGTCAGATGCTAACGACGACTGTAATGACAAGGATGGGACCTCTTGGTGGGGTCAACTGGGATGTTCAGATGACGACCAAGACGGCTGGGTCGATGACCCAATTCTAGGCGATAGATTCCCTGAAAACTGGAAACAAGCTTTGGATTCCGACCTCGATACTTTCGGTGATAACCACGGACCTGATTGCTGTAACGTAACACTCGAGTCCACTCCATCTGGGCCAGGAGATTTATTCCCTTACAATCCACTACAGCAAGCAGATAGAGACGGTGACGGATATGGTGACAACCCTGACGATCCTGTCGATGGCGATTGGTGTTGGTTCGTTGAGGGATACTCTTGGAGAGACCGACAAGGTTGTCCAGACTCAGATTCAGATGGTTCATCTGACCCTTGGGATGAGAACAACCCATACGGTACGCAATACATCTGGACAGAGGAAGATGGTGCAGACTGGTGGCCAAATGACAGCACACAGTGGGCAGATTCCGATGGGGATGGCTATGGCGATAACTCATCAGAGGGTGCAACTAGTCCAGATAAATTCCCAGCGATTCCAGCAGCGGCTCATGACACTGACAGTGACGGATATCCCGACAACTGGACGACAATCGACGATGGTCAAAATCGCGGTGGTTTATTCCTAGACAATTGCCCAAGTGTTTGGGGTAATTCCACGTCCACACTCGCTTTAGTTGACGGCGTTCTTCAGCCAGTCTCCTACTACGGTTGTCAAGATACTGATGGTGACGGCAGAGAAGATATCACAGATGCTTTCCCCGCAGATCCAACACAATTAATCGATAGTGATGGTGATGGCTGGGGCGATAATCAGCAAGGAAATGACCCGGACGCTTGTCCTTTCGATGCTGGCGTGATCAACGGAACAAAACCAGACGGCACGCCTGGCATAGGCTGTCCAATTCCATCAGATGACCCAGACGAAGACTTCGACGGTGTGCCCGACGATAGTGATGATTGTCCAAATACTCAATTTGGTCAAGTTGTCAACGAAATCGGTTGTTCTGAATATCAGATTGATGATGACCTAGACGGTGTGTCAAACGCTGAGGATAGGTGTCCTGAAACTCCAATCAGCACAGCGGTTGATAGTGACGGTTGTTCAACAGCACAAAAGGAAGTTGACAGTGACGGAGACGGAATTTTTGACCCGAGTGACCTATGTCCAAACACGAATCCAACCGATGAGAATATAGCACAGGCCATGAACAATTCAGGATGCGCTTTGTACCAACTTGATTCTGATAACGATGGAGTTACTGACGATATCGATGAGTGTGAGGATACGTTCCCTCCAGTAATCGTCCTAGCCAATGGCTGTATAGATGAATCACAGATTGAGGAAGATATCGACGGAGACGGATACAAAGGAAACTACACATATTTCCCGGATAATGATACTCACGTAGGAGATGCATTCCCATTCGACAAAACTCAGTGGCAAGATATGGATGGTGACGGTTTTGGAGACAATTCTTCCGGAGAACGCCCCGATTACTGCCCTGATGTCTTTGGCAAATCAGACAAAAACGAAAGGTATGGTTGCTTAGATACAGACGGAGACGGATTCAGTGATATTTTGGGAGACGACCGATTCCCAGAAAACCCAACACAATGGGAAGATGCAGACAAAGACGGTTGGGGAGATAACCAAAGTGGAACAGATGCTGACCAGTGCCTTGATACAGATTGGCAAAACGAGGTTTTCCGCTTAGAAGCGGAGAATAATTTTGGTTGCGCAGCGTACCAATCAGATACTGATAATGATGGAATTATGGATGATGAAGATGCTTGTCCAAATACTCCAGCAGGTGCAGAAGTTTACCCAAGTGGCTGTAAAATTGAAGTTGAGGCTGAGCC
>JAYYDR010000004.1:0-23906 GCA_036160735.1 Thermoplasmatota archaeon | reverse complement strand
GATTCTCTTTCTTCTCTTGCGATTTTCAATTTGTCCCTTGCTTCATTGACTTCCTTCATCAACTCAGATATCTTTGAGTGAACCTCGTCAGCCTTTTCTCTGCAAGCTAGGAATTCTTTGTGGAATCTGTCACCCTCTCCCTTAAGGAAATCTCTGTGAGCAAATAATTCGTCTAGTTCCTTGCTCATTCCCTTTGCTCTCTCAAGACATTCAACGAAATCCTTGTGCGCAGCATCTGCTTCCGCTTTCAATTGAGCTATAGCCTCATCTCTGTTAGATAGGTCGACTTTGATTAGTTGTAATTTCTCAACCTCTGGTTCAAGTTCTTTCATGCGGCGTCGCATGTTCTTGATCTTCTCCATAGTCTCCTTTTCCTTCTTTGCAGACATACCACCACGAGTTTCGTAGGTCTTTTCCATGTTGTCTACTTCACTTGATAACTTGTTGAACTCAAACGAGGCTGACTTCTTGTCATTCTTATCGCCTCGCTGGGCTTTTGATTGCCCAATTAGGTCTCTAATTTGTGCTTGGATAGCATCTCTTCTTGTTTTGTGCAGGTTCTGTTCTGCACGGATTGCCTTAACTTCTGCAACCGACATGTCTAACTTTTCACGGTGCTCCTTGTACTGAGCTTGGATTGCATTACGTTGTTCAGCAAAACGCTTTGCTTGATCATTGTGGTTATTCCTCGCATCGCGTAATTTTCTAACCTTTGCTTCCATTTGATGAAGGTGGTCACGCAAATCAGCATCTGGACGAGTGTTCTCATCTTGAGCCTCGGTCATGTGGACTGCGACGGCATCTTTCCTTTCAATGCTACGATTGAAATTATCTCTCAAGCAGAAGCCAAGAGTGCCATCAATTGGAAGATTATTGCTCCAAACAAGCCAACACCTCCAAGCAGGTATGAAGTGATAGAACTAGTATTCCTTAGCCAAGTTACGAACTCGGGCTGTACTCTGACATTTATTTGCCGTCCAACTAGTAAGTCTCCGTTTGTATTTTCTAGCCTCACAGATACCGATGCCTCTCCTGTCCGCTCTGGCAGCAATGTTTGCCATGTTATTGTACCATCTCTCAAAAGACCAGACATTCTTCCTATGACATCATCATCACCTTCACTAGATAAAGGGACTGCTTCATCAGCCCACCAGGATTTTTCACCTGGCTCGAGATTGTACCTAAGTGCCAAATCATTTGGACGGAAATCCGGTGAATGAACCCTAAGGACGACTTGGCGCTCTTCATCCGAAAGATTGTGAATATAGCAAAATAAATTCGCTTTTTCTGTAACTACGTTTTCTAAATCCACGTCAAACAACAAGCCATCTAAATCCGCTTTTTTCCCGATTGCAAGGTCTTGTTCTAACCTTTCAATTAATCTATAGAAAGCAGGATTGTTACGGTTAGAACTAGCAAACAAAGAATCCCATAGTTCTTCTTTGAAGATCTCATGTTCCAAAATTAGTTTTACTCCTTTGCTAGTCAGAATTTCAGCCAACTCAATACTTGTGGTGCTTCTATCAATACCACCTTTGAACCTTCGATGCATCAGCATGAGGAACTTCTCCCAGCCAAACTCCTTGTTTACTCCTTTCTTTGTATTGGATTCAAATTCATTCAAAAAATCATCAAACTTGCTTCTAAGCAAAGGGTCCATCAGATTTCTCATCATGTCGGTGTATGCCATGTTAAGAGTAGATGGGTGAATAGGTGGGGTGTAAGCGGTCAGTAAACCGTCATCAGTAACCATGTTGAATTTTCGATTTCTTGTAGAGAGATGCTGTCCTATTGCAATAGTTACCAAGGAAGCGCTAGCTAGCAAACCACGACCTCCTAGTTCGGAATCGGAGTCAAGATATGCAACAATCAATGAAATTATGGTCGCAGTCACACTCATCCACAATGCAGTATTGTGACTAGCCATTGTCCTAGAAATCAAGCCATCAACCGATGAAAAACCATGCATGCTTGTAACGGGCCGATGGGAATTCGAAGCCTCTGCAACCTCCCATCTGAATACCTGCCTGGTCAGTTTAACCCTGTATCTGTGGAGATATAACCCCCCACAGAATCCAAACAGAATTGTGGTTGATATCAATGTAAATGCAGTCGAGAGGTCGAAACCAACTGCAGGTTCGATATTGTCTAGCCACCAGGATGGACTTTCACCTTTGTAAGCCCAAGCACCAAAGAAAGAAAGAAGAGAAAATGTAGGTAGTAGTAAAACTAAACGCAGCCCCTCTGTTAAAAATTGGCTATCTATGCCATGAAATTTTTCTTCATTTGAGCGAAGTTGTTGTAGATTTTCATTCATTCCAATAACCTCAACAAAATTCTGTCACCAAGTTCCTCTGAAATTGAGAATTCCTCTCCATTCAGAAAAATCCCAGAGACGGTTCTTTCTACCAAGTCTCCAATTTTGATTCCTACTGACTTCAAGACTTCTCGTGTTGCGGATGTAGTCATAATCAATGCAACTTCTGCTTTCTGTGAAACGGGGAGACCTGAAAGAGTTGATACTGATGGCTTTGGTTCAAGCCTATGCGCAATCCTCGGATTAGCAGGAGGGATTGTTTTCCCTGATGGATCTGTTTCTGGGTTACCAAGGAGGAGTGAAATACAAACTTCTAGGTCATCGTTGAAGGCATGTTCAAGCCGACAGGCAGTTTCGTGGACATCCCCTTCAAACGGCAATTGAGTTAGCAAGACTTCTGCCAATCTATGTCTTCTTTTCATCATCATTCCGTGTTCTCGTCCCTTTTCGGTTAACATTGCACCTTTGTAAGGGACATAGTCAACAAATCCGTTTTTTGCTAATCTCTGAATCATCTCTGTGGCGGACGCTGGTGAAACACCCAGGTACTTTGCAAGTTCACCATTTCTTACTCTCTCGCCTGGAATTCTTTCATTGAATTCATACAGTGTCTCAAGGTACTCGTCTTCAAACTCTTGGAAATGCCCTGTAACCATTCTATCCCCTCATCCTTTCCTTGCTTCGAATATTGTGCTGCACGCCGGGCACCTAGCCTTTGCAGGCCGCTTATCATATGGAACCTTTAGTTTCCTCGTACACTTTGGACAACCAAGAATATCGTTATCCGATGAAGAAAACAAATCTTGTGAAGGTGTTGGTTTTTCTTCCAGTTGTTGCTTTTCCTCTGGAATTGGGGCCTCATCCTCGGCCTCGACATCAAATTTAGTTTCACATTCCGGACATCTTACGGCCCCAGTGTATGTATTTGGAACACGTAATCTACGGTCGCAGGTTGGACATGCAACCTCGATCTTTTCCTCTTTAGAGGTGGATGCCTTGGTAGATTTAGGCGTTTTTTCTTTCTTTTCTCTTGCAGGAGAATTCTTGATTCGAACTGAGAAAATGGCTACCATCCCTAAGGCTAACCCTCCCAAGATTCCTCCCCAAGGAATCTCAAAACCTTCATCCTCGGACTCTACCTTCTCGGAATTTATCAATACATCATCAGTAACAGATTTTCCACCCACATACCATGCTACTGATATTTTGACGTTCTCTCCATCAGGCCAGTTTACAACAGTGCTATGGTCTATGCTTCCCGAAGTTATCTCTGGACTTGTATCGGTGCCCAATATTTCACCTGATGCATCAGTGACAACTATCTGTCCTTGTGGGACTGAACCCGTTGCAATATTAGTCAATGTGTAGTAAACAGTTACCTTTGACCCAACTGAAGGAACTCGGGGTTGTGTGTTCGGATTGACTGTGATTTGGGGATTAATTTCGAAACTTGGCATTTGGGCTTCATCATCGGTGTAAGATGAGAAACCGATTGTCCATTCAATCTCTAATAGGTCGATGTACACTTCTTGTCCATCTTGGAATCCAATATTGACATCGCCATATGTAATTCCTGGTAGAAGTAGGCGTTCCTCTACAATTGCATCACCTTTCAAACCGTCTTGTATTGCTCCGAATTTCAGATTCACTAGCCGGTCCTTTCCATCAGAAAGTTCGGCAGTCCATGAGATAACAACTCCTTCGTCTTCAACATCAACGCTTTCTATCTCGAATACAACCACTTGTGAATCTAAAACTGGTATTGAAATTGAACCTGACAGATTTGAATCGACAACTCCATCCGTACTTACAATTGACCAGTTCACAATTTTATCTCCGGAAGAAGCAATAGAGAAGGAGTGACCAACTTCTCCTGCTTTACCGCTATCAAGCGAAATTGTTGGACCATCTTGTACAACACCGCCTATCTCGATTTCAAGATGTGCAGTTCCAATTGCATCACCTTCGTTTCGCAATAGTAGTGACAATATGATATCATCACCAGCATGCCAAGGCCCACCGAGGATAGAGGGAGTAGAATGGCCAGCTCCAACGAATATTGCCGAGATCATTTCTACCGAGTCTGTTGCGTTAATGGTTGATGAAGTCCTTGCTCCGGATGTCGTACAGACAACTTGCCCTGGTTTAGAGTTCATCGAAATCGTGTAATTTGAATATCCACCTGTAGAGATATTGACTTGATTGGTGAAGAACTCAACTCCATCCATACTACAAACTAAAACCCCTGAGAAATTTGATTCTCCACTGTTATTTGCGTGTAATAACCAGTCCATTGCATTCCCAGGCGCTGGCTGAGTAATTCTTTCCAGACTCAAATGAATCTCAGGTAGAGGCGGTGGCCCAACCGTAAGGGTTGTTTGAAATGTGTCATCTGATGAATCTGAATCATGCGTGCCATTTAGTGACACGTTAACAAAATGAATCCCCTCGGTGAGTTGTTGTGTTGTAAAACTCACTATTTCAGTTGAATCTCCGGAGACATTTACAGATTGCTCCCCAAGTTTAATTGAATCGAGACTCAGATTAAGTGAACCATTCCAAGCCACGTCACCTGAGTTAATTATTGGAACCTCTATCTCGGCATAATCACCATCATTAACAGTAAAATTACCAGTTGGATTACCATTTTCATCCACCGGATTAATCGTTGGTTCTGCTACGGAAATTTCCAACGGTCTCAACCGTTGGATTATTGTGCTGTAGTTTGTATACTGACCTTGACCTGGTGTTCCAACATCTCCGGTTATCACTATTGATAGGTTGGAATACCCTAGTGGCGCATTACCGACAGTTGTTTCGACATATGAATATGAACCATCATTGACCAGAACATTACCATTGTCATAATCGATAATCGACCCGTTCTCATCGGTAAGAGTGACATTCCAATTCACAGATGCTGAACTCGCACCGCCAACTCCTATCATCGTAATATTGAGCGAAATCGGACCTTCTCCAATCTCTCCATCGCCTGATATTGAGATAGTCTCAATCACACCGCCAGTAGCATTTACTTGTGGAACGAGAGCCATTCCAAAGAGGAATGCAACTAGAATGGCTCGTCGCATGGTGTATGCTCATAGGACGGGGGTTATGACCTTCACCCACCCTTAAGGGTGGGACGCAGCATTTATTCAAGAAGGGCAGGTGGCCGCAGTGATTCCAATGGATGCGAACGACCTTCTCGCAGTCTCACCTAAACTTCTTGCTCAAGCAATTCTACATCGTAGAGAAAGGATTGCAGAGATGATTCCAAGCGATCTTGAAGAACGGAAAGAGGAGCTTCAAACCGCTGAACCAATGGCTAAAACTGCCAGAGAAGAGCGGGACAAAATCAACTCAAAAGTAGCCAATTTGAAGAATGAAAGGAACACTGCACAGAAGGAAGCCCGTAAACTGTTCGAAAGGGCTAATGAAATTCGGGAACAACTTATCGCAGAAGGTGGATTAAAGAATCCGGACCCAAAGTGGGCAAAGGACAAATTATCTGCGAAATTACAATCTTTGGAAAATCAACTCGAAACCAGTGCTGGCACTCACAAGACAGAAGAAAAATTCATCAATGAAATGAAGTCTTTGATTAGAGAACATGAAGAATGGGTAGAGGAGAGAACTTCTTCACAACCTCTTGTTAAAGAAATGAAAGATGCAAGGTCAAAGGCTCGCAGACTTTTGGACTCTGCTCAGAAAGCACATGACGCTATGGTTGAATTGGTAAAATCCAATGAGGAAATGCATGAATCCTACATAAAGTGGGAGGATGCGAGAGCTAGAGCAAGTTCTCGTACATCAAGACTTGAAAATGCACTAAGTTCCAGTCAAGACGCTTTACAGTTCTGGAAAGAGAGAGTTGAGAATGATAATTTCAACGACTTAATGACCGATTCGGTTAGAGTAAGAGAAGGAGGACCTTCATCAAAATCAATTGCTAGAGCAAAGAAGGCCGAAAGAGAAGCGGAAGCTAAACAAAACTCAGCAGGAGTTGAAGAAGAATGAGTGAAGTCTGCCAAATTACTGGACTGACAGAGGATAATGTGGCAAAATTATCCTATCTGCACAAGCACCTCACTGAAGGTAGCGAAATACCAATTCCTGATGCAAAGTCACTGAATGGATTTATCAAACCTCTAGAGAACACTGTTTCCTCTAACAGAATACATAATAGTGAGCAGAAGAGGAAAGATGGTTTGCTCAAACACTTAGAGAAAAGTATTGCTTCAAAATTTGAAGGTGCAAAACTTTCCCCATTCGGATCCGCTGAAAGCGGACTTTCTCTAAAGGGAGGAGATTTTGATCTGTGCTTACAAATCCCGGACGCTGACGAAAAGAAAACCATCAAACGAATCGGTGGAATGCTAAGAGGTCAAGGCATGGAGAAAGTACAGACAATCACCAGGGCAAAGGTACCTATTGTCAAGTTCATCGACCCAAGAAGTGGCCTAAATGTTGACATCTCAATCAACAATTCACTAGCATTGTACAATACTAAATTGCTATCTTCATACGCTAAATTGGACAGTCGAGTAAAAGACCTAGCAATTTGTGTTAAGCATTGGGCCTTACATCGAAATGTTTCAGATTCGGTAAATGGAACACTATCATCATACGCATGGTCAATCCTTGTAATCAACCACTTACAAGAGCAACAGGTGGTTCCAAACCTGCAAAGTGGAGGGGATAGAACCGTAATTGCGATAGACGGAAACGAATTTGACATTACAGTGAATGAAGATGCATCTCTTGCCCAACCAAGTCAACAAAATATCGCAGAATTGACAATGTCATTTTTCAGAAATTATGCAACGAGAGACTGGGAGAATGAAGTGATTTCTATTCGAAATGGTAAGTCCATCTCAAGGGATGAGAAGGGATGGATGAATGAAAATCCAACGGCATTAGAGATTTACAACAGCGATGAGGAAAATTCAGGAAGGATGGGAGAGCATCATTTGGCTATTGAAGACCCGTTCGAGACCGACCATGACCTGTGCAGGGTTGTTCGTGCAGAAGGTGAATTACGGATTAGAAATGAATTACTAAGGGCCGCTGAGTTGTTTGGAAACGGCTCTACTTGGAAGGAAATCTGCGAAACCGTAGACGCTGATAGATTGAAACACATGGAACCAGTTGACATTTTTCACGATCTGCGTGATAAAAACGACGACTTGGTTAGAAACATGCTGGAGAAAACCAAAGCAGAAATGGATGCTGTTGACAGACTTATAGACGCACTGGAATCTGAGCGTCAGTCCACACTTAGAATGGCTAAAGCAATGCGTGGAGTTATTGAGGAGACCTCAGACCTAAGGAAGGAACACAAAGCGATTATCACTGGCCTAAAATCCAGAAACAAAGAAATCGATGAAATCAAAGTGAAAAGAGACAAAATCAACTCTGACATCATCCTCCCAATCCACATGATCGAGGATGAATTATCCAAAGTTTACAACAGACTAACTGAGGAGTTAGACATCCACAGAGTACCATCTCTAGCCAAAGAAAAAGAACAGTTTTCTTGGTTCCTGGAATTACAAGCAATGCACGGTAAAGCAAGGGAAGCAAGTGAACTTCATCATAGGTTCATCGAGTTAGTAAAGGAACAGAAAGAGGAAATCAAGAAGTTGAAGATTTATGAGACAAAACACGATGATGCAACCGCAAAACTGCTCCAAGATGAACCGATGTTAAAGGACAAAAACATCAACTCCAAGGAAGTCGGTTCTTACGACAGACGTGTTCACAATATTCAGAAGGCTCTTAGACAAAGGCGAGGAGAAATGCACAAACTCCGTAGAGAAGCTGGACGTCTGGATGCTTGGTTGCGCAAAAAATCTGGGGACCAAAACCGTGGAAGGGGCCGTGGCAGAGGAAATCGCAGAGGCCAAAAACCAAGAGACAAGAAAGAGGATTCGGGACCTATGACGCTTGGAGACATATCCGGCCTTTTGTCCGGAATGGGTAATGAATCATCGAGCAAGAGAACCAGAAAAGTCAGCTCCAAGAAGGCTGGTATGCGCAAAATGGGCAACTTAGGCGCACACAGAGGCTCTAGAAGTCAATTCAAAAAGAAAGAGTGAGAAAAATGAGCTTAGATTCGAGTGATAAAGTCGCTCGTTGGTGTTTGGGCCCATCACCAAAGTCCCTTGATGTTACGAGTGTTGAGATAATTCGACAGTTATTTTTGGACCAAACAGGAGAGAGATACGCATCTGAATCCGTGAGAACACTCCCTATTCCAGAGTGGAGAGGGAATCTCGTTTTGTTGGATTCTAACGATATGATTCGTGGCCTGTTGTGGAGCAATAAATTCAAAGAGAATCGCGTTAGAATAGTAGCCTTTGCCATAGATTCTGATTTCAAAGGTAGAGGATTCGGGTCGCAAGCATGGAAACTGCTTGTCGACGCAGCACTCGCAGACGGACGCAACGAGATACAACTAGAGGTGAGAGGGGACAATGAATTCGCAATTGAATTCTATAAAAGGAGAGGCTTAGAGGTTGTTTCAACCTTAGAGGGATATTACAAAGCAGGCATTGGTTACGTCATGCGAGGTAAGATTCCATCCAAATAGTATTGAAGTGCCATCGCCTGACCTGCATTGTGGGAATCAGAATCATTGCCGACCTTGTTGATGAAGAGTGCATCATTTCAGCAGCATTACTGGACCCAGAAGGATTCACAATCGAGAGAACTTCAAACGAATTCAAACCCAAAGTAATGATTGAGTTGTTAGAACTACAATCTGAAAATAAAATGATCACTGTTGTCGGCGAAAATTCAACAATTATCTGCTCACGAATCGACACTGGTCACTGCATTGTAGTTCAGTGTCCGAACGGTAGCAATTTAGGCAAGGCAAGACAGAGATTGTCTGCCGCTTGTAGTGCAATTCCACCCTTTTTGTGAAAGTCTCCCGTAGGGAGGCTTCAAATGGGATAGGTAAGTCGCAAACCCGCTGAGTGTACGGGAGTACAAGGCGAACAGGTGCGATGGTAATGGCAGAATTTAAGGATACTTTGGAAGAAAAGCGCAAACTGGTCAATCAAAAAGCGACTCAATATCGCAACACCAGGGATGATTGGAACTCCAGAACAAAGGAACATACCGTCATCAGAAACGAGCTGAATGCAGAGGTTCGTGAACTAATCCAAAATGTCCGCCAACAGCGTGAAATTCGTGAGCAAATGAACGAATTGGTAAGAGAAAAGAAATCTATTCGTGCTGAAGCAAACAAGAAAGTTAAGGCTGCAAAGTCAATGCTAGACTCTGAGAGGTCTGAGAAGGACGACAGAGACTCAGGTCCAAGAGGCCGCAGAGAAAAGAAAGTGACTGTTCACTCTCTGCGCCGTGAATTCGACAGGCTAGACCGAGAAATGGAAATGGGCAGGCACCTTGGTCAAAACGAAAAGAAGGTCATGAAGCGGATGAAAGAAATTCGTGCAAAGATTCGTGAGATGCAAGCATCAGAAGACTCCAACGGTGATTTGAAAGAAGCCCGAGGAATGCTAAGAGAAGCAATGGTCGAACAAGAGGCTGCTCACGTTGAAGTCCAAAAAGCGGCACAAGCCGCTCAAGAAGCTCACGACTTAATGCTACAGTGGAACAAAGAGGTTGACCGACAGAGAGAACTTGCAGAAGATGCTCACCGTGAACTTAGAAAGTCCAAGAAAGAGGCAGACAAAGCACACCACTTCTACATCGTATCTCTTAGGTGCCTACATTCAATCCAAGACATCCTACGTGCAATGCAAGGAACTGCAACTGGAGAAACACAGCGTGGTGCACGTGGTGAAGTCCAAGATTTGATGTCCAAGTTGATGAGTGGAGATACTCTTTCCACTGAGGAACTTATGCAACTTCAACGCTTTGACTAACTACAAAGGCCATCGAGTATCACAATGGTAATAGGAGAGTTGTAAGATGATTGGCAAAGATGAGATTGCAGGTATTATCGAAGACTATGACAGTCTCAAACTGAGAGTGGGCATGACTGCAAGTCACTCCGCCCTCGATATCTGTGATGGTGCTATTGAGGAAGGATTCCCAACCGTTGCATATTGTCAGAAAGGTAGGGAAAAGACTTACTCTCAATATTTCAAAACCCAGCGAACTGTTTCTGGAAGAGTTAGAAGAGGAATGGTCGATAAAGCAATCGTTATGGATTCATTCAACGATGTTATGAATCCAGCAATGCAAGATGAGATGAGAAAGAGAAATGTAATTTACATCCCTAACAGGTCTTTCACCTCCTATTCTAGCATCGATGATGTAGAGAATAACTTCCATGTTCCTATGTTTGGCTCACGCAATATGCTGAGGATGGAAGAGCGTACAGAAGACCAGGATTATTACTGGATCTTGGACAAAGCAGGCCTTCCATACCCCGAAGCAATCGAGGACCCACAGGATATCGATTGCTTAGTTATCGTGAAGTTACATCATGCGCAAAAGAAGTTGGAAAGAGGTTTCTTCACCTGTGCATCTTACGAAGAATACCTAGAGAAATCACAAACATTACTCAAGGAAGGTACAATCGACCAAGCAAGTCTCGATGGTGCTAGAATCGAAAGATACGTTATTGGCCCAGTGTTTAACCTGAATTTCTTTTACAGCCCTCTTGAAGAAGACATGCCCAAGCTAGAACTTCTTGGCGTAGATTGGAGATTTGAGTCATCACTTGACGGTCACGTTAGATTACCTGCTCCGCAGCAGATGACTATGCCTGCTCACCAACAAATTCCAGAGATGACAGTTGTTGGTCACAATACAGCAACGATTAGAGAATCCCTTCTTGAGAAGGCATTCGAGCTCGGTGAGAAATTCATCACCGCTTCAAAGGAACATTATGACCCTGGAATAATTGGTCCATTCTGTCTTCAAACTTGTATCGACAAGGACATGAACTACTCAATCTATGATGTTGCACCTCGTTTGGGCGGAGGAACGAATGTTCACGTTTCCGTTGGCCATCCATACGGAAATGCAACGTGGCGTAAACCAGTTTCCTCCGGTCGCAGAATTGCGATGGAATTGAGAAGAGCTGCAGAACAAGACCGACTACTCGAAGTTTTGACTTGAGGTTGGTATGATGTCAGAAGAGATCTGGGTAATTATCTCATTTCTCGTGTTCATGCTCCTATTTGCAGGAGTGGGAATGGCTAGTATCCGTGTAAAGAAGGATACAACTGACGATTATTTGGTAGCAGGAAGAGGAATGCACCCTGCTTTGGCAGCACTATCAGCAGTTTCAACATGGAATTCTGGTTACATGTTCATCGGATTTATTGGATTCATGTGGCTGATGGGTTATTCTGCAATTTGGATTTCAGTAATCTCGACAATTGGGCAATTGGTTGCATGGATATGGCTCTACAAGTATATTCAGAAAGAAGGAAATGAGCGAAACATTCGCTCGCTTTCATCATTAGTCGCTAACGTGAAAGGCGCACCTGAAGCAAAAATGGCGGCAATTTGTTCGGTCGCATTCTTGCTAATTTACGCTGGGGCTCAACTCTCAAGCGGAGGTAAGGCACTCTTTGCAATGCTAGGCTGGGCAGAGTGGGTTGGAATAATAATTGGATTCGTCCTTGTCGTAGCATATTGCTATGCGGGTGGAATTCGTGCATCGATATGGACTGATGCAGCCCAATCTTGTGTAATGATTGTAGGTTCAACATTGCTCTGTTACGTTGCTTTGTCTGAAGTTGGATGGTTCTCAGGACTTCATTCATCACTCAACGGCATAGACCCGGCACTAACTTCGATAACTCCCCCAGATTTAGAACTAGGATTCAGCATGTGGGTTTTCGCCTTCTTCCTTGGGGGATTAGGAGTCGCTGGCCAGCCTCAAGTCGTCTCTAGGATTATGACACTTGAATCTGAAGAAGACCGTAAGCAAGCTTGCATCTGGTTCTTCGTGTGGCAAACTCCTTTCCTGGCACTGATGATTTTCATCGGCCTAGCCTCTAGGGTAATCTTCCCTGAATCTGGCAGTTTCGACCCAGAACTTGCACTACCGCTGCTCGCTATGGACGTATTAGGTCCGTTTTGGGTTGGTCTAATTCTTGCTTCAATTTTCGCTGCAACTATGTCTACCGCTGACTCTCAAGTCCTAGCTTGCACCGCTGCAATTACCGATGACTTATTCCCTGAGTGGTCAACAAATCACAAGAAAACCAAGATCACGACTATGGTTATGGCATTCGTTGCAACGTGCCTATCGCTAGGTGCATACTTTACTGGCAACAACTCTGTCTTCTCTCTTGTAGTCCTAGCAGTTTATGGTCTAGGTGGAATGTTCATTCCGCTGATTATCGTTAGAATGTCGGGATTCAAACCATCGACTCAGCACTCTATGGTCATGATGACTGCAGCACTTGTTGCAGTCATTACATGGAGATTACTAGGTTTGAATGTACACATATTCGAATCCGTTCCGGGAATGGGTGCCGCTTTCATCGCTCATTTCATAATGGTTCTAAAGGACAAGGACCCGTGGCTTGAGAAGTTACCATCACAAGAAAAATTGGTAACCCTGGGTGTTGGAGTTTTATTCCTGATTGTACCGGTCGAGTACTATTATGCAAACAATGCACCAACTTCGATGGCTTCATCATCTCCAGACCCAGACTCGATGTGGAACCTTTCGGTTGAATTTGACTATTCTTACGCTGAAACAACAATAGAAATTGATGATCAATCTTCTGATACTTTCACTTTCGAAATTCCTGCTAATGTGGTTCAAGCCATTTTCGTGCTCAATTATACTGAAACCAACGAAGGTGGAGTCCCCACCACCCAAGAATGTGATAGTGTAGATTCACTTTATGACGCGTCAAATGTGCCAGTAGAATTTACTGAATCCAATCTTGTGAATTTCTCCGGACAAGACTGTGGCAGTAATGCCCTTGGAGGAGTCAGCACTTGGAGTGGATACTCGCAAACAGATTCCTATCAAAATCAAACCAATGCTATAAACGCATTAACAACTGAAAAGAATGATGGGCAAATCTCGTTTACAGTAAGCGTAGAAGCGAACACTGGCAGTTTCTTGAATGGTGATGGAGGCGAAGAAATTACGATTTCAGTAACCTATACTACAGTTAACGCTTACAATCTAACCAAGGCTGAATGACATACCTTCTTTGCCAACCTTCCAACCTAATTCGGTTACCGGAGTCTCATCCCTGCACAACGGATTTGTGTGATTGAGGTGAATGAATACCACTTCGCCATCTCCTTCTCTTCGCTCACCTAACATCTGGAGAGTTTGCTCAACAGGAGGATGTGGAACTTTACTTTGGTCGCGATGCTTGAGTTCATCTGCACTGTAGAAGGTACCATCAATTAGAGCAATGTCTACTTCAAAATGATTCAACCAAGCTCTCAAATCATGACCTCGCAGTGTTTCTTGCCATGTATCATGGTCAGGTAAGAACAGAAGGGTCTTCTCTGCCTTGATGAGATAAGCGTGCATATCAGATAATTCGTCTCTGTGAGGTACTTCAATCGCTTCAACAATCACACCGGGTAACTGGTATACGTTAGCAACCCTTGGAATGAAAACACCATCGGCGAGCAAAACTGACCAATGAGGAGTTCTTTCGATTAAGTCAAGCATCATCTTCGAGCAGTACAAATTAACACCCTTTGCAGCCATGGTTTCCTTTCCAAATAAACCAAGACCGTCAACGTGACCAATATGGGCATGAGTAAGGAAAACCGATTCTACTGAATTGCAGCCCCAAATCCTTAGTTGATCTCCAAGATGTCGAGTTGCTTCGAAGAGATGTTTACCACCTTCTGCATCTGTTAAACCAATTGAAACGGGGTACCTCTGTTCAAGGTCTGAACAACAATCACATCCCACCTGAGGTACTCCTCCATCTTGAGCAGAACCCAAGAGAGTGACTTCCACCACGAAGAACAACCTCAGATTCTGCGGACCCATTGACGAGTCGTTGGGTCTCTTGTATACCACGCACCGCTTGCTGCAGGGTACTCCAACCATTCATTTCCATCGCTTCTAATCGAGCCAACTTCGTACATTGTTGGCCCTGCTGGGGCAGCAGGTTGTGGCATCACTGCCTGATTACCCGGCAGCATTGCAGGGTCCGGAGAAGCCGCTTGCACGACCGGTTGAACACTTGGTTGCTGATATTGTGAATAATCAGGCTGAGCATTCATGTTAGGCATAGCAGGTTGGGCGTACATGTTAGGCATGGCTGGTTGGGCATTCATGTTAGGCATAGCAGGTTGAGATACTGCGCCTGTCAAGTTGATACCAGCGTCCCAATCCTTGTCCTCTCCTTTCCCTCTAACTCTTGAGATAGCTAAAGCAAGGACAATCAATGCAAGAATAACACCGACAGAAATGCCGCCATATTTCAGGATACTTCCACTGGATTCTTCAACTATGGCTTCGCAACCGTTTTCCTTTGCAACGCCAGCAATCTCGGGACATTCATCTGCATTCTTACCAACTGGGTTATCGCCAAATCCATCCTCATCTGTATCATTCCATTGACTCGATTCTTCAGGGAATGCATCAATGATATCAGCCCAACCATCGTTGTCTGTATCGATACAGCCAAGCACGTCGCCTTTGAATGAGAACCCTGTTTCATCAGGGCATGAATCTGGACTTGTTCCAGCTGGATTGTCACCATAGCCATCAGTGTCAGAGTCTGCCCACTGAGTTGGGTCAATCGGTTTCCAATCTGTACCTGTTTCTGGGTCACCCCATCCGTCTCCATCATAGTCTGGGCAGCCCACAACATCGATTGTTGAGTTTCCGTTCACAAGGGGACAGTCATCATTTCCATCGGCGATTCCGTCTTTATCTGAGTCAAGATACTCATCAGGGTCCGCTGGGAAAGCATCCATGAAGTCTGCCCAACCGTCATTATCGCTATCTGGGCACCCTAGGATATCTTCTTGCCATGAATCGCCTGCTAAAGTGGGACAGGCGTCTTGGTCTCTTGCATACTGATAGTATTCACCTGGCCAGTTTTCACTTCTATCGACCCAAGAGAGATTACCATAGTTGTCACCAAATCCGTCTTCATCCCAGTCAGACCATTGTGTATTATCTGTTGGGAAAGCGTCTGCACCGTCTTCTATCGTCCAGTCATCATCAGCAGCTGAATATCCATCATTATCTGTATCCGGGCAGCCATACCTGTCTAATACAGAAGTTCCGGGAGTAGAGATACAGTCATCAGGAGTGTTTCCATTAGGGTTGTCTCCATAACCGTCGCCGTCTACATCACTCCATTGGGTAGCATCACTAGGAAGGTCATCTATGGAATTAGCCCAGCCGTCACCATCGCTATCCGGACATGCAAGTAGACCACCAAGTGTTGAGTTTCCTGCCTCTTGTGGGCAAGAGTCCTCTAAGTCAGCATATCCATCACTATCTGAATCAACACACCCTGTGTAGGAACCTAGGTCAGAAGTACCAGATACCTTGTTACAATCGTCTTCAGCATCATTAAACCCATCTCCATCATCATCAGAATCTTCGTCTGCGTCTCTGCAACCATCACCATCGAGATCGTTCGATGAATCTGAAGTCCACCAATTTCTTGGAGGGGTGTACGAACTTAGGCAACCGTCATCCTCATCTTCGACACCATCATTGTCGTCATCTGTATCTTCGGTAGAATCTCTGCAACCATCATTATCGAAATCGGTGGTAGAATCGCTGGTCCAATTCCAAGCACCGCCCCTAGGGCAATCATCACCGGAGTTGTCAGTGATTCCATCATTATCATCGTCATTGTCACACTCATCTCCCGCCCCATCCAAATCTGAATCGATTTGAAGTGGATTATTGGTGTTTGGACAATTGTCATCAATGTCAATGACACCGTCTTTATCTGAATCTGCATTATTGATCGGGTCAAGGGACCAGATAACCAAATCTAAACCTGCAGTACTTGTTACTGATTGTGTTCCTTTGTTTATTGTGGATTGGAATGAACCAAAAGCATACGGAATGTCTGTATCGTTCACCGTCAAGTCAGCAAACAAGTCATCTGTTGTGCTTCCTAGATTTTCTACCCAATCCCAGTCACCATTAGCAGTCAATTTAGCCATGTAAAGGTCCAGACCACCATTGGATGTTGCGTAGTGAACTCCGAAATCAGCAGAACCTGAAATTAATCCTCCTACCATTATGTCGCCATTTGAAGTTACTTCAACAGCATATGCCCTTTCTGTAGAGGCGCTACTACCTGCGCTCACAGCCCAGTCTGTTTGACCGTTATTTGCAACTTTAACAACATAAGCGTCGCCATTGCCCTTGTCTGTTAGTGTGTTTTGATTACCTGCATCCATAGAACCAAGGAATACGCCACCGACGATTATATCATCATTAGAGTTGATAGTGATATCTTCAGGGAGGTTGATTTCTCCTGCAGCACTAACAAATCCTTTGACACTTTGAACAACACCACCCTGACTCCACTTCACAAGGATTGTGTCTGCCTGGCTGAGAGCTTGGTGTGTTTTTCCATTTCCTGAAAATGTGCCAGATGTTGTTCCTGTCTGCCAGATGTTGCCGTATGAATCAACTACAACTCCTGATGCTCGGTCATCGCCAATTCCACCCGCAGTAGATACTGAATTCAATGCTCCAGAGTTTGTATTGAAACTTCCCATAAACACATCATTATCCGAGCTGGTATGAGAAATACCGCCAAAGTCTGTTGGTCCTTGATGAGTCCCAACTACGATTAGATTTCCAGAATAAGGGTCAAAATCAATACCCGTAACACTACTCTGGTTTGAGTCATTATTGGTTGCAGTACTGAATGAAGTTGCCCACAACCATTGGCCACTAGCGTCGAGTTTTGCTACGAAACCATCAAAATTTTGAGATTGTAATACTTGTGAATTTGATGATGACCCGAATGCT
The DNA here is from genome assembly GCA_036160735.1 of Thermoplasmatota archaeon. Lineage (GTDB taxonomy): Archaea > Thermoplasmatota > Poseidoniia > Poseidoniales > Poseidoniaceae > MGIIa-K1. The sequence goes on along the minus strand of JAYYDR010000004.1, from coordinate 6,648 downwards.
ACCTGACCAAATACCATTCCACCAATGTAAATGTCACCAGCCAAGTCTGTTGTCATGTCATTTATCAAGGTCAGGCCTTGAGTAGCCAACGGCATAACCGCCCATTGCCAATTTCCTTGCTCATCAATCATAGCGACATATGAATCAGCATCCAAGAACTGGTTATAGCCAGATGTAGCTTGTAACTGGATTCCACCAAAATCTAGATCGTTCCTGGTATCACCTGCAACAACTATACCCTGAGGAGTCCATTCAATCTCTGACCCATTTACGTGACCTGTAGCAGAACCCGCAGAGATAAGTAACTCTGGTTCAGAATCAGCAAAGAGCACTCTCTTAGCATCAGAAAGTTCACTATAATCAGAAACCGCGAATATGCTATTAAGGAAAATTGCCACTACTATCACTGATAAGAAGCCACGCTTGCCCATGGTTTACCCTCATCTGTAAAGGACATGAATGCTTTGCTTATTGGTTCAAATGCAAGGTCGATGAAACGCCATTAAAAATCCAGAAATTACCACTTATGTCTTGGCCTTTATGTGCAGGAATTAACACTTCATAAGTGTCTATTTTTTGTGACTTAGAATCAAATTTCCACCAATGTAGTAAGTCGCCCATTCCTTCAGAGTGTGGTCTTCGTTGTGAAAGGATTTCTGAGAAATCGGGATTTTCAGCAATTTCCAAGATTTCCTGATTTAGCATAGGTGGCCGCTCCAATATCTCTACTGATTCTAGGATATGCAAACCTCCGCAGTTCAATAACCAACTTTCTATTTCTTCTACAGCAGGCCCTTTCAACAAACCTTTGACCTTGTGTAGTCTTGCAGGTACCAGAACAGGTTTTGCCATCGAAATATCAAGGCCCCTCGATTCAAGGGATGAAAAATCATTCATCGGTTTCAACACGAACGGACCAGAACCTGCGAAGATGTCGATTTCTTCCTCCTCAACATCTTCTGGTTCTTCTTCGATTATGCTCAATCTTCCGTCAATTACGGCGTGACCAATGAATGCAGCAAAATCGTTCAACTGCCATAATTTCAGCAACCTACCGGTTCTTGACGGTAAATCAATGACGTCAAAGTTGACCTTCCTTTCCGCAATAATGAGATGGCTTCCTCTTGGAGCATCAAATAGCCAAGATTCCACTCCTGCTCTATCAAGGGGTGCAAATCCCTGACCAGTGGTCCACAATTCCATGCCTTCGCTGAGTCCTAGGTTATGCTGTTCGGGCGATACGTCGTAGACTCTTCCAAGCCAAGTAATTACACCTGGTTCCGTAACCGGTGGTGAACCAACATCTATGCTGACGCCCAAACGTCTCAGAACAGCGACTAGATCGAGGCCCACAGGCCGACTAGATTGAAGCCGTCTTTAATTCACTCTATGTTGCCACTCAATGTTAGCAAGTCTGATTCGCCTGCATCGATGACTGTAATAGTCGAGATGCTGAATGGCTTTCCAGATGCTACACCGAGGTCTCTGTTGACCAAAATTGTGCGATGCATTGTTACTTCAGGGTGTTTTGCTGCCAAGTCGTCAATGTAATCTTGAGGGCAGTTTGCCGCCAGAATTACGCACTTTGCTTCTCCCCTTGCACATGCATCAATTGCTTGGCGTTGACCAAACAATAGTTTTCCAGATGTACTTGCAATCTTTAGTTGTCTACTTATGTCCATTTTTCATTCCTCCACATTATTGCTTCTCAATGTTGAATTTCACTCAGGGATGTAGTATAGCTCCACTGAACCTGTTCCTAGGCTAATTGGCTGACCAACAATAATGTTCTCAGCAACACCGGTTAGATTGTCCCTTTCACCGATAATTCCAGCCTTCAGCAGGTGGTTAACAGTAACTTCGAACGCTGCACGAGCAAGGATAGAGTGCTTGGTTCCGGATACACCGTGTCGTCCAATCGCTCTAACTTCACCTTCGCTAGTCATTACGTCTGCAACCATCAGAAGGTGGCGAACGTCAACTTCTAGACGTGCTCCATCAAGAGTAGCTTGCAGTTCGTTAACGATTGCTTGCCTTGAAGCTTCGATACCCAAGTACTCGTAAATCTCGATGATGTTGTTGGTATAGGTACGTGACCTGTCGATACCCTCCATGTCTGAGATTCTTGCCAAGTTGCTTCCAATTGTAGATAGATAATACTCTCCGGTCTTGTCGTCAAGTTGTACGTTTGCACGCTCGATGCTCGGAACACCCTTTAGACGCATGTCACGAATTTTGTCTTCTAGTTGTAGCAATTCAGTGTATGAAGGTGGATTCTCTGCTAGAGTCTTCATGTCCTCCTCGGTTTGAATTCCAGGAATCAGTGTAAGGGTTGACGGGTTCTTTTCCTTGTCAGCCTCTACATACAATCTAAGAGCACGCTCAAGTTTGTCTTTAACTTCAGCAGGAGTCATTCCCTTCTGCTTCAAGTTTCCTTTCTTCAGCTTTAGAACAAGTCTTCTCTGAGCGACGTCAGTATCGATATCTGCAATGTTCACAGTAGTTGTGATTTCAATTGCTGCAGCCAACTTCTTTGCTGCATCGGCAGATTGACTATTTTCACCCTTTAGACGAATTGTCATTGTCGGAGTGTTTGGTACCTTTCTTGCGTCTACAATCTCAATAATTCTAGGAAGACCTTGAGTTACGTTGACAGTTGCTACACCCGCATAGTGGAAAGTACGCATGGTCATCTGGGTACCAGGTTCTCCAATCGATTGTGCAGTAATGATTCCTGCAGCCTCGTATGGGTCGATTAGAGCCATGTCTTGTGCACGGCCTGCTTCAGCAACTAGCGCCTCAGCTTGCTTCTTGGTCAACTTCGTCATCTCTCTGGCGTGAACGGCCTCAGTCAAATCGTGAATTGTTTGTTGAGAGAATTTGACTCCTGCATCCGCTGCTGCTGCCTTTATTGACTTGAATACGGCATCATCTGCTAACTCATCGTCGTAGATAGCTGGAATTCCATCTGCATTCATCTCTGGAGCATATGCTTCTAGTTCTTGGACAGTCTTTGCTGTGCGTCGACGGCGAGTACCACGGCGCAGGCGCACAGATGTTGTCGCTGAATTATCGCTGGTAGCATCACGGCTTGGGGATGCAGCACCGGAAATAATTCCGTGAATTCTTGCTGCTGTGTCGGAATCGGTTTCACAAAATTGTGCGATTTCCTGTGCTGTTAGAATCTTGACATCATCCCACTTGCGGTCATCTGCCAACTTGTGTGCAAATTCCTCAGGGACTAGCATGTCCATGAGTTTCTTCTTTGTTGCGCTCTTTACTACCATCACAAATCACCTCCTGCTGCTGCTTCGGAATCACCCTCATCATATCCGAGGTCGAATTCTTTGTCGCCTCTGTCGATGTATACTTCTTCCTTAGCCTTGGTTGGTCCGTCTGTGCCCAGAGCCTCATCGACAACTACGTCGATATTGAATGGCTTTCCGTGTACACCACGGCTTGGGTCGATTCCGTCTTCTCCGTAAGCGAACTGAATGATACGATCTGCAGTATTTCTTACAGAGAGGTTTTCGTCATCGAATACCTTGAGGTCATCCATAGCGTTGATGAGTCTTCTCTGCATGTATCCGGACTTACTTGTACGAACCGCTGTATCGACCAGTGATTCTCTTCCAGAAACTGATAGCATGAAGAACTCTGTTGGCTCCAGACCACGCTTGAATGAGGAGGAAATGAATCCCTTCTCGGTTGCACCAAGTCCACCACGCTTGAAGTGCGGTAGAACACGCTGGTGATAACCACGCTCTAGACGTGCACCACGAACCTTTGCTTGTCCGATACTGCCTGCCATCATGGTTAGATTGTCCATTGAACCTCTCGCACCGGAAATTGCCATACCTACAGCGGCATTGGAGTTACCTGGGTGGTTCAATTCTTCCTTAGCAACGTCACCAGCAGCTTGCTTACCTTGGTCTAGGATGACCATGATGTTCTCCTCCAGTGTTTCCTTTGGAGTTCTTCCAGGGCGTGTTTCATAACCACGTCCGTCTTTTCCGAACTTGTCTAGTTCCGCACGTACTTCTGCACGCGCTTCTGCATTGTGGCGCTCAATTTCGCTCAATGCCTCGGCGGACAAATCTTCATCATCAATTCCAGTAGTAAAACCTAGAGAAGTACAAGCACCGATTGAGAGTCTTGTGAACTCGTCAAGGAATCTTGCACCGTCGGTTGGTCCGTTAGTTTGAACAATTGCGTCTAGAAGACGTCCATCTTCAGCACCGATTGCACGCTTATCTAGAGTACCCGAAACCTTTCCATTCTTGACAACTACGTCATCATTTGAACGGCTTCTAAATCTCAAGTGGATGTTTTCTGGAATGATTACGGAAACCAAATCTTCACCCATGAAGTACTCTCCTTCAGGACCCTTGTGGACCTTAGGTAGTGCTCCTGTGTATCCGATATTCCCTAGCATTTCGAGACCGTGTCTCTTGGAGATCTTTGTCTCTGGCCTGGATAGTAGGTAAGCACCGGAAATGTGGTCGTGAATACCGCCAATAACTGCACCACCGTATCTTGGAGTTAGGATGTGTTCCTGAACACGCATCAGAATCTTAGCTTCAGCACGTGCTTCTTCTCCTTGGATTACGTGGAGGTTCATCTCGTCACCATCGAAATCTGCGTTGTATGGGGTACAAACCGCTAGATTGAATCTGAAAGTGTGACCTTCCATAACTCTGACTTCATGAACCATCATTGACATTCTGTGTAGGGATGGCTGCCTGTTGAAGATTACAACGTCGCCATCAATCAAGTGTCTCTCTACGAGTAGACCTGGTTTTGGATTACCGTTCATGTCAAGAGTGGACAAACGGTCTTCAACACGAGTTCTCTCTCCCCATTCGTTGTCTGGGCTGCCACAGTGTGGACATGCGACCTCAAGGTGCTCTGGGAATCCGGAATCGGGGTTTGCCAGTTCGTATTTCCATCGGTGATGTAGTACAGCTCTTGGGTCATCTTCAGGAAGTGGGTTTCCATCTATGTCTTCACCACGTAGGTTTGCAAGAGTTGCTCTCTCATCAATTGCGTATGAGACCATTTCTTCGCCACCTGCAACTGCTTCTTCACGAGAAACGAATTTCTTGACAACTAGTCCAGGGAGGAAGTTAGGTGCTGGCATTACAGAATGAAGGTCGAACCTTTGTGTGGTTTCTTCCATACATTCTGGGTTATGACATCTGAAACCTGCATTGATTAGCCTGCTTCTCTCGTTGATTCTAACACGACGCCTGTCGCCACGAATAACGTAGTTTACACCAGGGTGTACATCAGGACCACGTAGAATCATTTGACGCATCTGCTCACGGTTACGGGTTGTAACTCTAATTGGGACAGTTAATTCCTTCGCAATCTTAGTCGGTACTCCAACTTCGTTAACACCCAGATAAGGGTCTGGTGAAATAACAGACCTTGCACAGAAGTTTACACGCTTACCGGACAAGTTGGAACGGAATCTTCCTTCCTTACCCTTCAGACGCTGAGTCAGAGTCTTCAGAGTTCTACCGGAACGGTGTCTTGCTGGCGGGATACCGCTGGTTTGGTTATCGAAGTAGGTTGTAACGTGGTATTGTAGTAGTTCCCAAAGGTCCTCAACAATCAACTGTGGCGCACCAGCGTCACGGTTTTCACGAAGTCTTTGGTTTATTCTCAATACGTCAACTAACTTGTGAGTCAAGTCGTCTTCAGACCTGTCGCCAGAATCAAGGGTAATAGACGGCCTAACGGTGATTGGAGGAACAGGAAGTACCTTCAAAACAATCCATTCAGGCCTGTTTTCCTTGTGCATTCCCAAGAAGATTAGGTGTTCTTGAGGAATTCCTTGTAACCATTCACGGATGTCACGTGCGTTCAACTTCCTCTCGGTTGCCTTAGCGCCACCTTGAGCGATGATGTGTTCCTTGAATGTTGTTGGCTTGTCAAGAACTATCTTTCCTTGCTGAGCGTTACAGTGCATACAAATTGTCCTTCTTGCTTCTGAAGTCTTCTTCTCAATTTCCTTGATAATCTTGGAGAATTCAGTTGAACCTACACCGTGCTTCAAGATGATATCGTAAACTCTCTTTCGGTAGTAATCTTGCTCAGATGGTTCATCTTCGCTAGTCATACCAGGAGCTGTACCTCCAGCACTGTGCAGCAGAATCTTGCTGCATGAGTTACAGGTAGCCTTCAGCGCTGTCTTGATTAGGTTAACGAAACCAATGTGTATTACTGGTAATTCAAGCTGTATGTGACCGAAATGCCCAGGGCTTTCGTCGTACTTACAGTTGTCAGTTGGACACAAAAGACCAGGCTCAATAACACCCATGTGAGGGTCCATCAATCCTTGTCTGTATGCGTGACCATCGTCCTTGTATGTGTCTGCGGTCTTAACCTCAACAGAAGACATCTTTCGAATCTCTGTTGGGTCCATCAGGCTAAAGCGGATGCTTGCGATTCTCTTTGGAATCATTGTTGTGCTATTTCTGCTCATCTGCGGTCCTCCAATTCTAGGCGCATTGCCACTCCGAGACTCTTCATCTCGTCAAGTAGCAACTTGAATGCGTATGAGGTTTGTACCTTGTACACCTCCGCTCCGTCGCCGTGTATCGGCGACACGTATGTTCTTCGTTTTGGATCGTACCATGCAAT
>JAYYDR010000003.1:0-22375 GCA_036160735.1 Thermoplasmatota archaeon | reverse complement strand
CGAGCATACTCTGGATGCATTCTATGATTTATTCTCTGACGCTGCGGAATGGAATAGTCGCTGGAAATAATGAATTTCAATACACGGCAGATAAGGCATAAAACAATAATGCGAAAAATGTGAAGAATACTAGGCATACTGAGATGATGAAATATGAAATCCCCCTTACAGCACTGACTTTATTCCTGTGGAAAGATTGGAAAAATAATGATAGCCCAAGTCCCATAGATAGGAAACAGATTACACATGATCCCTCATCTTCAATACCTTGGAACATAATCGAAGGGCCAATGATTATCAAAGCAATTCCCAAAATTGCCTTTAGTCCCCTATTTTCATTTGGCTTTTGCAACTGAATCGTGATTTCTTGAGTCGTTGCTGGACTGATTGAAGAGGTATCGATAACTATTGATTTCGGCTTTTCCTCGGTGGGACCAGCCTGCTTACTCATGGTTGTACCAAATCAAAATCCGGCTTAAGCCTTGACCCGACAGAGCAAATCAAGCGATGTGAATTGCATGACCTAGAGTTGCAAGTACTGCTTCGTGGGTCATTTCTGTCATTGTCGGGTGAGCGTGGATGGTTCCAGCAATGTCTTCCAATAGTGCTCCCATTTCTAGAGCGAGGGTCCATTCTCCGACAAGTTCGCTAACGTGTGTTCCTACAGCCTGAATTCCTAGGATTCGGTGGTCGTCTTCTCGAGCGACAACTCTGACGAATCCACCGGTCTTTTCTGCTTCTTGAGTTAGAGACCTACCATTTGCTGCGAGAGGGAATTTACCGGTGATAACAGGATGTCCTGCTTCCTTTGCTTCATCAGGAGATAGTCCAACAGAAACAACCTCTGGCTCGGTAAACACGATTGCAGGTACAGCAACCGGGTCGTATACGCGGTTCTTTCCTGCAATGATTTCCGCAACCATTTCACCCTGGAATGAGGCAACGTGTGCTAACATTTCACCCAAATCAGTCACATCACCAATTGCGTAAACACCCTTCATGTTTGTTTGGCACTGGTTGTTGACCTTGACGAATCCTCTCTCATTTAGAGCAACACCGGTTGGTGCAAGACCTTCACTTCTTGGTCTGCGTCCAACGGTCACCAATACTCTGTCAGCTTCAACAGATTGCATCTTAGATTCATCATCTGCATGATTCTTGTCAATGAAGTTGAGTTTGATTTTGCCATTATCCAGTTTCTCTGCACCCTTGGCGAAGACTCCTGTGTTGACTTTTATCTTATTCTTCTTCATGAACAATTCAAGTGGTCTGCGAAGTTCTTTATCGAAAATTGGTAAAACGCTGTCCATCGCCTCAACAATTGTTACTTCAGCGCCAAGCATTCTGTGAGTGATTCCTAGTTCCAGACCGATGTAACCGCCACCAACTACGACTAGGTGTTCCAACTTCTCGTCGATGTCTAGTGCTTCTCTGCTTGAGATGACTCCGTCTCCGTACTTCATGAAAGGCAATTCAATAGGCACACTACCGTTTGCTAGAATCACGAATTCTGCTTCGATTTGAGTATCTCCAACGACTACTGTCTTTGCATCTTTGAATTCAGCCCATCCAGTGATTAACTCCGCCCCTGCTGCTTTTAGAAGGTGTTCCACACCCTTGTTTAGACGGTCAACGATGTCATCTTTCCAACCTTTGAGCGCTGCCATTTTCAATTCAGCAGGACCGGGTATTGATATTCCCATGTGTCCGTCTTCTTTGGCATGCTTTGCTAAGTCGTGGAATTTGTGAGCGGCGTGAATCAATGCCTTTGATGGAATACAGCCACGAATTAGGCACGTACCTCCCGCTCTTTCGCCTTCGACGATCACGGTGTCCATTCCTAATTGTGCGGACCTAATCGCAGCAACGTAGCCGCCAGGTCCTGCTCCTACAACTAATACCTTGCACTTTCGAGTCTTCATTTTAATCAACCTCACATGAAGATTGTAGCCGGGTTCTCAAGGAGTGCCTTGAGCCTTTGGACCAGCATTGCTCCATCCCAACCGTCGACTACTCTGTGGTCCCAGGATGATGACAACCTCAACATCTTGCGAATGACGATTTGACCGTTGCGAACAACTGGAGTATCGACTGCGTTGTGAACTCCTAGAATTCCTACTTCCGGCTTGTTGATGATTGGGGTTGCTCCTAGTCCACCCATTCTACCTAGGCTGGTGATTGTGAAGGTTGAGCCGCTTAACTCTGCTAGTCCTGCGGTTCCGTCTCTAGCAGCTTGGCTGACTCTCTGCATCTCTGAAGCGGATTGCCAAATGTCCTGTGCTTCCACGTGCTTGACTACAGGAACGTATAGTCCTCTGTCGGTTTGAGTTGCGATTCCTAGGTGGACTGCGTCATGTCTTGTGACAACTCCCTTCTCATCGTCGAAGAGAGCGTTGCAGACCGGATTTTCTCCTAGTGCCTTAACCAATGCTTGCATGATGAATGGCAAGTACGTCAACTTAGGTTGGCCATCTGTGCGGTTTGAGTTTAGGTGAACCCTAAGTTCGTCTAAGTGGGTAATGTCAACTTCCTCGAAGTATGAGAAGTGAGGGATTGTTGTGTAAGATGCAGTCATGCTCTCTGAAATCTTTCTTCGTAGGCCAATAACTGGAACTTCTGTGGTACCAGTTCTTGCGGCTCTTGAAGGCCCTGCTGCTGCAACTGGACTTCCTGCCTCCTTCCATGAATCCAAATCTCCGTGAGTAATTCTTCCAGCAGGTCCGCTTCCAGCAACAGTTGTCAAATCGATTCCGCTCTCACGGGCACGCTGGCGCACCGCAGGTGATGCTAGCGGCCTTGCACCGGGTGCTGCGACAACAACCGGAGTTGGCACTGGGGCTGGTGCGTCAGCAGGTGCTGCTGGCGTAACCTCTTCCTTGACAGGTTCTGGCTCAGGTGCAGGTGCTTCTTCAACGACTTCCTCTACAGGTGCAGGTGCTTCTTCCACAGGAGTTCCTTCGCCGTCGGTCTCGAATTCAATACAAACCTGACCTACTGCAAGAATTGTTCCTGGTTCACCGACTAGGGACTTTACGACACCGTCGGTTGGGGATGGAATTTCTACAGTCGCTTTGTCGGTCATGACCGATAGAATCGGGTCGTCTTCCTTGACGGTATCACCAACAGCAACCATCCATTCAACGACTTCTCCTTCTACAACTCCTTCTCCAATATCCGGCAGTTTGAATGCAAATATTCCCATGTTTACGCCTCCTGTGTTTTCTTAATAGCTTCCGCAATTCTCTCTGGGCTAGGTAGGTAGTCCCACTCAGTTGTGTGAGGGAACGGCGTATCCCAGCCTGTGACTCTGATTATTGGTGCTTCTAAGTGCCAGAAACAGCGCTCTTGAATCGAAGCGCTCATTTCTGCTCCAAAACCACTTGTTTTTGGTGCTTCGTGAACGATTACGCAGCGACCTGTTTTCTTTACTGAATTAACAACTGTGTCTCTATCCCATGGAAGCAGTGTCTGTAGGTCGATCAGTTCTGCGTTGATTCCAGAATTCTTGATTCCTTGCTCTGCAACATGAACCATTGCTCCCCATGCGATAACAGTACAAGCGTCTCCTTCCATCACAATATCTGCTTTTTCCAGAGGAATAGCATAGTGGCCATCAGGGACATCTGCTTTCGCATGTCCTTTCCAAGTTGGGACGTTGTGTGGGTCCCCATAGAATGGACCTCTGTAACATCGCTTCGGCTCAAAGAAAATTACCGGGTCATTGCACTCGATTGCGCTAGTTAGCAAGCCCTTTGCGTTGTTTGGATTCGAGCAGTAAACAACCTTCAGCCCTGGCGTGTGGGTAAACTGCGACTCAGGGCTTTGAGAGTGGTGGTGTCCTCCCTTGATACCACCACCAGCAGGTGTTCTGATTGTGACAGGAGTAGAGAATTCTCCTCCTGACCTGTGGCGTAGTTTTGCGATTTCGTTTACGATTTGGTCGTAAGCGGGGAAGATGTAGTCTGCGAATTGAATTTCTGCAACTGGTCGCAGCCCGTTCAATCCCATTCCAAATGCGATTGCTGCAATTCCGCCTTCTGCTAGGGGAGCATCGAATACTCTGTGAGCACCGTGCTTTGCTTGCAATCCATCAGTTACTCTGAATACTCCTCCGAAGTATCCAACATCTTCTCCAAAGATTACAACGTTGTCGTGGACCTCTAGCATGTTGTCTAGAGCGCTGTTGAGTGATTCTATCATGTTCATTTCTGGCATTCAATCACCTCACTTACCCAATTCCTCTCTTTGTTCTTGAACATGCCAAGGAACTTCTTCGTATACTTCTGTGAATATTGTAGATGCGGGAGGGAATGGACCGTTTGCTAGGTCGCCAAATGTACAGGCTTCCTTGTATGCTGCCATAACTTCAGAGTCAATCTTCTCACGAAGTTCGATATCTTTCTCTTCCGACCATGCTCCAATACTGATTAGGTGCTTCTTCAAACGCTCAACTGGGTCTCCGCCAGGCCAGCATTTGAATTCGTCACCCGGACGGTAACGGCTAGGGTCATCAGATGATGAGTGTGCACCTGCCCTGTAGGTGTAAACTTCGATGTAAGTTGCACCTTTTCCAGCACGTGCCCTCTCTCTTGCCCACTTTGTAACAGAGTAGAGTGCTAGGAAATCATTCCCGTCAACACGCAGAGATGGAATGTCGTAAGCTAGTCCTCTAGCTGCGAAATTTTCTCCACCTGTTGCTAAGTTTTTGTGAGTTGAAATAGCCCATTGGTTGTTTACAACATTGAGAATAACTGGTGGTTTGAATACTGATGCGAAGTTCAGTCCGTAGTGGAAATCTCCCTGTGCACTAGTTCCGTCCCCTAACCATGTGATTGTTGCTTGGTCGTCCCCTTTGTATGCAGATGCCATAGCGACTCCTACGGCTTGGCTAAACTGAGTGCCTACTGGGCTTGAAATAGATATGAAGTAGCCTTCCTTCCAAGAGTAGTGAACCGGCATCTGCCTTCCACGAATGTTGTCTTCAGTATTGCCGATACAGTGACAAATCATGCTGACCATGTCTCGGCCCCTAACAAATTGTGCACCCGGCTGTCTGTAGGAAGGGAATATCCAGTCAGTATCATCTAGGGCCATGGTTTGAGCGATAGCAATCGCTTCTTCTCCGTATGAACGCATGTAGAAAGATAACTTTCCAGTTCTTTGCATTTTGATCATTCTATCATCGAAAATTCTCAAGCGCATCATCATCTCAAGGCCATTGATTAACTCAGCAGCGTCAAGTTCCGGATTCCATTCTCCTGATGCTGAATCATCGTCTCCAAGCACACGGATTAGGCCATGCGCATGGTCATGAGTTTCAGGTGCTGTACACTCAACAGGGTCTGGCCGAGATAGGTCGCCGGGTTGCTCTTTCCATGAGCCGCCGAAATCGGCATCATCACCGGGGCGGAATGGTGCATCTGGAACGGTATATGTCTCCATTGACCCCTTTTCTTTACCCGACATGATACCCCTCACTCCTTTTCGGTTCTAAGCCTTGCTGATGCCTTGGATAGAAGTTCTCCTGCCTTGTATGATGACCTTACGAGTGGTCCACATGCCCATCCTAGGAAGCCCATATCCTCAATTTGCTTGCTCCATAAATCGTACCTTTCCGGTTCAGGGAACCTATCGACTGCTAGGTGTTTTGGACTTGGAGCGAGATACTGACCGATTGTGATTAAGTCAACTCCTGCATCTTTCAGAAGTTGAAGAGCCTCGGTAATTTCATCATCGGTTTCACCCAATCCAACCATTATCGAGGACTTAGTTAGTATTTCTGGGCGTAGTCTCTTTGCTTCTTTTAGTATGCCAATTGATTGTTCAAAAGTAGCACGATGGTCTCTAACTTTACTGTCTAATCGTGGTACGCACTCAACGTTGTGTGCGAATACTTCCAATTCTAAACCGTTCAATAAGTCATGAAGTGCTTGATGGTCGCCTGCTAAATCACTACAGAGTAGTTCTAGTGTTACTTCTGGGGTTCTTTCACGGACTGCTTCTAAGCACTTCCTGTAGTGGGACGCCCCACTGTCGGGTAAATCGTCTCTGTTCACTACAGTGATAACAGCATGATTGAGACCCATTGTTGAGATAGCATCTGCAAGATTTGCGGGTTCGTTTTCATCTAATGGTGGTGGGGTTTTGATTGAACCAACTGCACAGAATCTGCAGCCTCTTGTGCATTCCTGACCTGCTACCATGAATGTAGCATCCTTGGCAGCCCAACACTCGTGGATGTTTGGACATCGCGCTTCTTGACAAACAGTGTGCAGCATGTTGTCTGTTACTGTCTCTTTTGTCTCCTTGAATTTGCGTTGCAGTTCGCCTGTTGGCAAGCTGGTTCGGAACCATTCTGGGAGACGTGGTCTAGTATCTGCCATGCTTAGTTTTCGGACCGTCATTACCTCTCCCCCCATTCATCCCGAAGGGATGGGGTGGAAAAAGAATAGGTATGAGAGTTTACGAGGTTTCAAGTCGGAATTGGTCTAGGGATGGACATGCGAGTCGCTGTTGTAACAGGAGGAGCGCGAAGAATTGGTGCAACCATCGTCAGTTCTCTTCTAGATGATGGGTGGGCTGTCATTGTCCATTGTAACCGGTCACTTACTCAGGCTAAACAACTGATAACCCGGGGCAAAGGAGCCATTGTAAGTGGAGACCTTTCAAACGACGAGGATCTGTTCAAAATTATCGAGGAGATATATGAACATGAATTTGTCAAGGAAGCTGGAGGAATAGACCTTCTGGTTCACAATGCTTCAATCTATAATCAAGAGGACTTCGCCACTGTGACGCCGCAAGAACTCAGAAGATTTACATCAGTCCACCTAGACGCACCTTTCTTCATTACCCAAGGTTTAGTACCAAAGCTAAAGGGCAAAAACGGGTCTGTTGTTGGTATCGTTGACACAAGTATCAACCAATCTTGGGAAGAGTTGTCTCACTACACTGCGACCAAGGCTGCTCTGCGCCAATTGTTGTTGAATTTGGCAGGTGAATTAGCGCCTGAAATACGTGTCAATGGAGTAGCCCCTGGAGCAATACTTGCAGCAGCTTGGGAGAAAGAAAGATTCGAAGAGGTTCTCAAGAGAGTTCCACTCGGTCGTGCCGGGAAACCAGAGGACATCGCTAATGCAGTGAAGTTCCTAGCAGATGCCGATTACATCACCGGTGTGATAATTCCAGTAGACGGTGGATGGACATTGAGTTGATTGGTGCGGGGGGTGAGATTTGAACTCACGAACACATCGTGACCGGATCTTAAGCCCGGCGCCTTTGACCACTCGGCAACCCCCGCTTATTTGCTGCCCGACGCTTAGAACTAATGAATCAGTCGGATTAATCTCATACATCTTCAAACTTGCAAGATTTAGCAAAAATCTTTCAAATATTCGTTCTTTGATGGCTTTTGGAAATCACCCGTAGGGTGACGCTCAAACTGCACAACGGATGCAAAACGGTTTAACACCCCGAAGCAGACGGGAGACTCATGCGCATGCTGAAAACACGCCTAGTTCCTGTCGTCGTTCTGCTGATGTTGCTAACTTCAACTCTACCTGCGGTAGATTTCGAAGTATTGGAGGATGCACCCGTAATCAAAGAAACTCCAGCCAACTTAGAGACTTACAACCTCTATCTCGGAGAAGAGGGTGAGTCAGGTGGTGACGGTTCGGTTACTACTGCAGAACCAGAAGGCAATCACAAGGAGGCAAACATACTCTCAGGTGTAGATTTTCGCTCTGACGATTTAATCAGTGACCTAACCGTCTACGGCCAAGGAAGCGCCACAGAAATCCACCTCTACATCTATTTGCAATTCAAAGGTCAAGAGCAGTCCACTGCTGACCTAACATTCACTCTGAAGGCGGTTGGAGGTTCAACATTTACAGAGACACTCACACTGGATGACCCCTGTAACAGCGGCCTCTTTAACAGCGATTGCTCTTGGACACTGAACGAGGTGTTCTTTGATGTTCCTGATGACGGATTTACTATCGAGAAGGGAGCTCAATTAAGGCTGCAAATAGATGGCTCAGCGAGTTGCGAGGGACAAGGCGGCGGCATCGGCCAATCAGGGGAATGTGAAGTCCTAGTAGCGTATGGTGACGTTGAACAAACCAACGGATTCTCAAGGCTATCACTGAAAGCAAATGCTCTCGCAGACTCCAGCGTCAAGGTACACGCACCAGGTGGTATCTGGACCGATGCAGAGCAACTAGAGTGGTCTCCAAACCACCGTCCAGAGTTTAGAACAATTCAGTTCTCAGTTGACGTAAGAGACGCATTCGGAAGGGATGACATCAATTCGGTTAACCTAGTTCTTTACACTCCGTCAGGTAGTGATGATGTATTCACCAAAGAAATGGATGAAGATCTTCGTCTAGACAATAACGGCTTAGTTGGAAATTACACATGGACATACGATCCTGGCATTGCGGCAGGAAAATACAATCTTACGCTCGAGATAACCGACGTGCAAGGTCACGTTGTTGTATATCGCCACGTAGGTATTGAATTCTTGGAGTATGGAATGTTCCTGTCATTACCGGTTGACCAGCCTGACACAATGTTGATCGCACCGGGCCAAACCAGTACTGTCGAATTCATGGTCGAGCACACGGGTTCTGTCGGAATTCAGATGGATGTTGAATTCGATTTATACACCTCACTTCCTTCAACTTGGTCTGACCCAATTTGGGACCAACCTGCTGGATATTCATTGAGTGGAGGTGGTTCATTCACAATCGCGATTTTGAGTGTGAACACTCCTGAAGATGATTTGTCCAATGCCCCTGATAGAATCGAGGTTTGGGCTCGAGGGTTCGTTGAAAACGAAGATAATGTCATGGAAGAAGTGGTTGTCGAAAAGATAGTTCTTGATGTTGAGGAAGTCGGCGTCTACGCACCGCCAAGGCTTGACGTTTACGAGGACGAAGAGAGGCAGATACAGATTGCAGATTCCAACCGCCCTGACGCTTTTGATGAAACGATTTCACACTACATTGATTCTGATACAGTTGGTTCAGGTGAACCATTCTTCATCGATTTGTTTAACGCAGGTTTCGATACAGATACCTACAGACTAAAGGTTGAGGATGCACCTAGTTCTAGTTGGTCTTACACATTCGTCGACAATGACACAGGAACGGATTTGGTGACAGAGGGCCCGTACGCAATTACCCCTGACATAGGTTCTCACGAAATCCTCCCAATTAGACTGAACATATACCCTCCAACAAATCGAGATGATGTCGATATTGGAATGTTCACGATTGTTTGTTACAGTGCTGGTGACGACCAGTTGTACTCCTCTGTTTCATTCACAGTCCACAGGACCTTCGGAATTTTAGCTCAGGTAGTTTCTGACTCAGACGGACAAGAAATCGGCACTGTTGGTCCGGTTGACCCTGGGTCAGAGGTTACTTTTGTTGTGGAAATTACCGACAGCACTGAAACTGTTGGAGATAATACCTGGAGAATAATTTCTCCGGGTAAACTCGATAAGAATACCAACGAGGACACTGGCGACCCGTCATACGGAACATGGGATTACTCAATTACAGATGATACAGGAGCAGATGTAGTCGCAATCCAATTGAGTTCGGGTGAAACCGATGATATTGAAGTCAAAATCAAGATGCGTGACCAAGTTCTCGCTGGTAACCATACTCTGTTCCTAAGAGTTACAGAAGAGGTATCTGAAGGAGACCCAAGATACTTTGACTTGCCACTCAAAATAGAAGTCGAAGAAGAGGTAAAACAAGGCCGCATTTTCGTTGAGAGGGTTACAGAGCTGAGTCCATTCCTACCAAATGAAAAGAAAGACTTTGAATTTAGAGTGGAGAACGCAAACAACATTCTCTTGGATGTAATCATATCTGCCGAGACTCTACCTGATGGATGGTTGGCTGGATTTACTACTAGCGGATCTTCTCAGTCAGGAAATACAATTCTACTCAAAATAGAGCCTTTCTCCACCAGTGAGTTCACTATGATTCTGACCGCAGCCGATGATGTTGTTCCTGGTGAGGACGTTGTGGTTGTTTTGTCTGTCGAGCCTGTAGACAACGAGATAAGTACATCTCAGTTGAAACAAAGCCCACAATTCAAGTTTACAACTACGTGTGAAGGATTTGATTGCGTGGTAAATTCAGCACTCAACTTCGACAGTCCACAGGTCATAGGATTGTATGTTGGAATAATCCTCGTGGTCTTCCTTGCTGTGTACAGAAGAGGTCAAAACTCAGCTAGAGAGGTCGCACTACACGAAAAGGAAGATGCAACATTCGAGTCGGTTGGAATGCAGTTAGAAGATATTCCAGATGTGGTGACTTCTGAGGATGATTTCGATATGGAAGACGACTTGGAATTACTCGATGATTTGGAAGACCTTTGAGGTTAAATTATGCGAATATTTCCCCCCTTTAGGGGGGAATTAAACCAAATTATGTATGAACATCGCTCCATTTGCCTTAAGAGCCTTTGTGGTAACCGTGGGCTTGGTGTTAGCCGTGCGTATGTCCTCCATCCAATCGTCAGCGCGACCAAAACTAATCAGAGAATTAGATAATCAAAAAGTGAAATCGATGTGCTTAGCGGCATTGATGCTGTTTTCTACACTAGCATCTATCGAATTCATTTCCTATGCAGCCCTAGCATCAACAGACCAAGATGGAGACGGTTTGACCTATGGGCTGGAATACCTGATTAACACTCAACCTAACGACTGGGATTCAGATAATGACCAACTTCCAGATGGATGGGAATGGCAATACGGATTGGACCCGCTATCAGCATCAAATGAAGATGGTGCTATTGGAGATCCAGACGGTGATGGATTCTCAAACCTGCAGGAGTATAACTACAAACAGCCATCAAATTGGGATTTGAGTTCAACCTCCACTGTGCTAGACAACGGCGTTTGGTGGAATGGCACTGTGCCTGTCAAAGATTGGGATGAAGAGAACGCTATGCAGTACAACCAACTTGCATGCGGTGATGCAGGTTCAGATGGAACAGGCAGTATCATCTTGTGTGATGAAGACCCTGTAGGAAACATCTGCACCGACGGGTTCGATAACGATAAAGACGGTATGGTTGATTCTGCTGACAATGACTTCGATGGCGATGCTGATTGCTCCTCTAATGATGATGATGGAGATGGTGTCGCTGATGAAGACGTAAACGGATGGGATACTGATGGTGACGGTATGCCAGACGGTTGGGAAGCTTCCAATGGATTAGATGCAACATCCCCTTCCAACGCAGATGGTGCCAATGGCGACCCAGATGGTGACGGCCTGATCAACCTATACGAATACATCAATCCCTCATGGACAACAACATGTGGAGGACAACCATGTTACAGGCCAGGTCCTGATGGCTCTGTTACAGAAACGACCACACCTTGTTCTCCTCACCTTGGAATCGGACCAGGTGGTTGTGCCTCTCTGACTGCAGAAACAGACGGTATTACAAGCACTAATCCCAATGACGCAGATACAGACAACGATGGTCTGAACGATTCACATGAAGCATTGACATTGTTAACAGATCCAACAAATGATGACACTGATGCTGACGGAATCAAAGACGGCGTTGAAGTCAATGGCCAGTATGGTTCCCCACCTCAAGCAAGCGACCCTCGAAATAACAACACAGACGGGGATGCGTTTGATGACGGTGATGAAGATAAAAACGGCAATGGCATTGTTGATTCAAATGAAACGGACCCAACACGAAGAGAGGATTCTGGAGACTTTGATAACGACGGTCTTGAGAACTGGCAAGAGAACTTGTCTTGCACCCTTTGGAACGTTGCAGATACTGACTTTGGCGGAATAAACGACGGCGATGAGTCCAATGTAAGCCACGGAACAGATCCGTGTGATTCGCTGATTAATTTCGTTGGAACAATAGTATCATGGAACTCAGGTTCAAGCCAGTTAACATTAGTAGATGGTTCTGGTTTCAACCCGGGTGGAGGGGTTGGATTCTACAATAATTCAGGAACCTATACTCAATTCTCCTATTCATCACAAGTCAACAATGTTCTACAATTTGTATCCCCTGCTCCGCCTTCGGGAGTAACTACTGTGGAAAGTTGGAACAACTCATGGTGTCATGACATCGCAGGAGGTTCATTCCCGAACTATTGTGATGACGATTATTCGGACTCTGACGGCGACGGGCTTGCAGATTGGGAAGAAACTCTTGGTGTGTTTGGATATTTCTCAAATCCAACTCTAGTTGATTCAGATGGTGATGGAGAGGACGACTTCGATGAAATTAATGGAGGGACTGACCCACTTGAACCGTGTACTAACTCACTAGACGACGACCTTGATGGATTGAATAACTACTTCGAAGAAACCACTGGTTGTGACAACTCATGGATTGGAATTACAAATGGTAGCCAAGATATTTGGATTACAGATTCAAACGAGTCTGATTCAGACAACGGAGGAGTAATTGACAGGCAGGAATATTTCGATTCTACAAATCCTGAAAACAATCCTCAAGACGATATATTCCCTGATGACTTCGACGGCGACGGTATTCCAGACGCAGTTGAAAACACAACTGGGACCGATTGGAGAAACCCAGATACAGACGGTGGAGGAATGATTGATGGTGACGAATGTCAGCAAGAATTCTGGTTTACTAACTGTCAAAATTCACCATTCGATCCATTTGACCCGACAGATGATGTCGTGCAAAATGAAATCGTGTTTTGGGCAAACAACACTAGTGGTGTTGTCGATCTGAATCGCGTGCACCGCTGGAGAGTAAACACTTACGATTTCTACACCGGTGCTGCCTATGGTCTTGAAACAGGAGTGCACGTATCTGGTGATATTACCATACCATACACCAACACCTCTAACCTAGCACCTTCGACCTATTCAAACGACACTGTTGCCTGGAACATGGCTTTCCCTAATCCACTGACAGCCGGTTCAATACCAATGTCAGCTTACCAGTTTAACATCACTTTCTACTCTGATGCAAGCCTTGTCGTTGCTAGGACCAATGACACTCACACTTACACAGTATCAGAAGGGATAATGGACGCAATTTGGGTAGAAGAATACGAATACTGGTTCGATTGGTCAACACTCTCTGCTAACACAATAGCAGGAACTAGTTCTCCCTATGAAACCATAGTTCCGGCCTATTTGTCCAATCTTTCATTGCCAACTTCCTATGTATTGAATGTGACTAATGAAGTTGTTAGCAATGCAGGAGCAACGGATGCATATTCCACAGCGGATGCTATCGCAACTTTCCTAAGAGAAGGAAATGCTACATTAGATTTCAAGCGAAACTACAACGGTAGTGGTGTAGCGCCGGGGGCTGACATAACATACGACATATTGAATCGAGCACGTGAAGGCACCTGTTCAGAATTCACCACAGTATTCGTTACAATGGCTAGACTTGCTGGGCTTCCAGCAAGATTTGTCTCAGGATATGCAGGCGGTTCTTGGACAGGCAACGGATACGAGGTCTATGGGTCAGATTTGGCTCAATGGGGTGAAGTCAGACTAGAAATGACTGCAGGTAGTGGCGGAGATGACCTTGGTTGGATTCCGTTTGAGGCATGTCCCGACCCAGAAGAAATTGAAGTTGTTAACCTCACTTGGACGCCAACAACATTCGATAGAGATGGCTCACAAGAAGTCACGGTTTCGGGAACTCTACAGTATGTTGAAAATGGAACTGGAATTCCGAATATTGATTTGTTTGGCTACGTTGTTGCCGTACTTGACGTAGCAAATATTCCAGGCTCTGCTGCATCGGGTTCAAACATATTTGGTACTGCATTAACCGATTCAAATGGTAATTTCTCTATTAACGGAACAATGGGTGAGCCTGCTGCTCCGGGATATGCTAGCATTGTACTAGAAACTCTCAGAAACGGCTACGTTGGTAACGACGGCCTCGATTTGGGAGTATTCATCAACATCACAGATGATTCAATAGTCACTCATGATTCTCCGGCTCAGATAGACCAACCAATTTTAGGAGCTGGTGCAACGACTGTTCTATCAGGCAAGTTGCTGTTTGAAAATAACAACACCAACGGTTCAGGTGCGCTAGGCGATTTGGATGTTTGGCTAGAGTTTACGTCCTCAGAAGACGGTTTGACAAACCTTACAGGGGATGTAGCAGATGACGGAACATGGACAATGAATGTAACACTGAGCGAATTTGAGACCAAGACTAACGTCTCTGCAACGCTTGGATTCAGTGGCTGGCAGGACACTTCACAGACAGTAGGTGGACCTCAGTACCATCTTAGACCAAGCTCTAGATCTTTGACTTTAGATATCAGAGACGCTCCAAACTTAACTGCAGTAATCGAAGGCCCCGGTTCTGACAACTCTATATTGCAGATTGATGAAGTGGTTTACATCAACGGTACAGCACAGTCTTTCGGTGCTTCTCCGACTTCTTTGTCAGGAAATCTATCATTCGGAATGCGTGAACTAAATGGTGGAGGAACATTCGTTGAGTTATTCAATCAATCCGTTAACGGTGCGTTTACAATTTCACATGTTCTAGACGTCAACACTACCTTTGTCAAAGCAGGTAATGTAGAACTTGAGTTGATATTCTATCCTGATAATTTAGATGCCACCGATTCTCTGAACACCTCTGGAACAGAATGGTTCTTGCAAGGGTTACTGTTTTTCGACTTACTTGCTAACTCCCAGCAAAGAGGTCAAGACGTTGGAATAATTGTCCAAGTTTCAGACCATCTAGGTGGTCAACTAGATTTGAATCTAACAGGCAATTTCACATTTGATTTTGATGGTTCTACTGTAAATACAACTACTGACCCAGCATCCAGTACCCTTTCTCCAACATTTGCAACGAACTCAAACCTAGCTGCAGGTGATTATTCCTTTGACATGTCGTTCGATGGTAATGAGTTCTTCCTAGCATCATCTAATTCAACAACACTCCGAATAATGGGGACTGTTGATGTTACAGTTTCAGTAATTGATGACTGGACGTATTTAGGTAATACAACTTGGTTGATTGGTGACATTACCGATGATGTCCTTGGGACATCTGTGTTAGGAAACGATTCGCGGATTATCGCCCAGTTAGTTACAACAGAAGGTTTGGTTTTCGACCTAGCTAATGGATTGCTAAACAATACTACTGGATCTTACAATTTATCCATTACCGCACCTACAGTTATTCCATCTGGTGTCTATGATGTCGAAGTTCTAGTAGACTTCGACTCAGTCTCACAACCTGGTGGGCCATACTATGTTTGGATTGATTCTTCAACACCTCCGTCTCCTCCAAGTGTGCCTTCAACCACATGGGGAATTGAATCGGAAGTAAGGCTCGATGCTCAGCCATCGGACGATTTAATTGCTCAAATAAATGGTACAGCAGAATTGACTGTGAGGGTTACAGACATAGCCGATGGGTCAAACGTAACCGGTTCAACAGTGAATTATATCATGGACTACGGTGGCTCTAACGTATCGATTGGTACTGCTACAAGTGGAGCAGATGGTAACGCAACATTCAGCTGGACCGTTACTGGATTTGACCCTGGACAATACGTTTTGCGAATGGAAGTTTCTGACGACGTATCATCGCCAAAGATTGCATCAGCTACTAGACATTACGGTAATTTCACTGAAATAAACGTCACAGTACAAGTTCCATCAAACATTAGGGTGGATTCGATACCCTCAACAATTACAGCAGGTGTCAATTTCCAGGTAATAGGACAGGTCGAAGATGGAGATAACGCAAGCCGAAACCTAACAACTGCGGTAGCGCTTGAGATTTTCTGGTTGGACAATCCTGATGAGAAGTTGATTAATGGGGTATACACATCAATCAATGGTAGTTTCAATCTTTCAGTGCCTACAGATGTTCTGAACAATGGAACTCTGAGAGGAAACAGAGAACTCATAATCTCTGTTGTAGAAGACTCCTCTCCGTTCTATCTAACTGATACGAGTAACCATTCAATCCTCGTTCAAGGTGTGACGGTATTCGAGAGCGTGCAACCATTGAACCCAATTATCGTTAATCGGGGTGAACAGGTTAACATTACGTCACAACTTGTAGAATCCTCTAACATGTTCCAAACACTAGGAGGATATACAGTCGACGTGAGATTTGATGCGACATGGTTGCCATCTAACACGACAGATGCTCAAGGAAGGACTAATTTCACCTACGCTGTTCCATTCGACCAGCCACTTGGTTTGATTACAATTTCAATATTCTATAACGGCAGCTTCGATTTGCTTTCTACCCAAAGAAATCTGTCGACGGTAACAATCCGTTCAACAACTGTAATGGTCGTCGACCCGATAACAGCAAACCCGATTGCTGGTGAATCTTTCAATATCACAGGTTCGATTGCAAGCGATAACGGAAGTGCTCTACAATTGCGTAATGGTGACCCACTGGCGGCAAATGTTTTGTTCACAATCAACGATGATGCCTCAGGCTTCACATTGTCTGATGGTGTAATTCAGGCAGATGGAACGTGGAGCGCTACAATCGCCCTGTCTGCTGGGTTCGCTGCAGGAACACATGTAGCACAAGCACAATACATTCCATCAGTCAATTACTATTCAGGGTCGAGTGCAAACCAGTCCTTTGATAGCCGTGGTTACACTGTGCTAACATTCGTCAAACCTACACTTGACGGAGTAAATCAGCCGTCTCTTAACGATAGAACAGATAGAGGTGATGATGTAAACGCACGCCTACTATTGATAGACAATACTGGGGCAGCAGTTTCCGGGGTGCAGGTTTCTGTCGTAATCAATGGTACATCGGTTTCTGCAGTCGGTCCTACAGATGCTTCTGGAATCGTAGATCTTAATCTTACAGTGCCATTCGATGCACCAGTTGGTTTCCATGATTTGAATGCTGAGTTCGTTGGTACTCCAGGAACAACAGGTTTGGTTGGAGATAATGCAACAGTGAGGTTCGTCGTCTTGGGCGAAACTAATATTTCAATTACAGACTCATCTGCAACAATTACTGCCGGTGATGTACTATACGTAAACGGTACATTGGTTGATGACCTCGGTTTGCCATTGCAAATCGATGGTGTAGACTCAATAGCTGTCGTGTACCTATTGATTGACGGAGTACCTGTATCAAGCGTTCAATCGAATGCGTCAGATGGAATGTTCATGTTTGCGTGGAACACACCTCAGAATATTGAAGCAGGTCTTCATAATATTCAGGTTAGATTCGAAGGTGGTAGAGATTGGGTCGACCCAATTGGAGATGGTGATAGTGCAAATCCAGACTTCTACAAACCGAGTTCAGCCTCTGAGAATTTCTCGGTTGCAGTCCCAACTGAAATCGTTCTAATCACTCAAGGTGGCCAAGTCGATAGAGAAGACACACTCACAGTTCAAGGAAGGTTAATCGATATTGTAGATAACCCACTGGAAGGGCAAACGATTGAGATTTGGCTAGGCGGATTATTCCTCACTAACGTAACTACCGATGCTACTGGACAGTTCAATGCAGTCCATCCTGTGCCTGCTGACGCAACCCTAGGTCCTGTCTTGTTGGAGACTAGATTCACGGGAACTGCAGGTTACTTGCCATCTCAAAACAGTGGCACTTGGAACATTTTCTCGAAAATATATGTAGAAGTTAATGTCGAAACACCATTGGCAGTGGAAGAGATAACCACTATCGATGGATTTGTTGGTGACAACCTATTGAATCCACTTGAAGGAATGTCAGTTGTACTCTCAATTGAGGGCATAACTATTGGAAACGCTACGACAGATTCGAATGGAAACTTCAGTCTAGTATGGCAGGTGCCAAATATCTTTGAAGATGGTGAGCATACTGTAGATGCTATCGTTCCTGCTCAAGGATGGTATCGCTCTGGACAAGGAAATGCAACATTCTTCCTCGCACACAGAACTGGAATGACATTCAACATAGCTGAAAATGATGCAACTAGAGATGATTTCTGGGAGATTTCTGGGACTCTATACGACCTTGATACAGCACTAAATGATGGCCTGCCCGGAGAGACAATTATCATCTCCATCGATGGTGTGCAAGTCGCTACTACAGTTACTTCTGCTACTGGAGAATTCTCTGCATCGATTAGGGCAGATTCTTCCTATGACAGAGGAAACCATGTCATGTTGTTGTCCTTTGAAGGAAGCCCTGGCCATTTACCAGTATCTAGCGACAAGACAGTAGTTGTTTGGGCAGACGTGAATGTGCAGATTGATTCGACTAACAGTTATGTTGTCAGAGGCGATGGGATCGAGCATAGAATCGAACTTACAGGTACCGTTACTGAGATAGGTGGTCAAGGTGTTTCAATCGACAATGCAGAACTGATTCTCGGTAACGGTCTGAACTGTGAATCTGGTGCCACTGAGGCTCGATGTATTAACATCGACAGTGTGATATGGAATGGTGGAACATTCACTGTAATTGCAACTGCACCTACCTGGATGCAAGCAGGACAGACTCAACTGAATCTAGAGTCAATTTCTAATTCATCACTATATCTGAGGTCTGGTAATGCGTGGAGTGATTCGATGTCTATCAGGATTAAATTGGAAACTCCGTTCGATGTTGACATAGAGCCTATTATCGAAAACGAGCAAGAGGTAGTCAGTGGTGAAATTACTCTGATTGCAAAGGATACAGAACTTGGAGTTGAGGGTATTGCTATCACCATTTATCTAGAAAATGCAAGCAATGGTCGCTTAGATGATGTAGTTGTGGTAACAGATTCAGATGGCGTTGCAGAGTTTGAATTCAACTCTGAGCCACCATACGGGGATGCATCCGAGTACGGAGAGTTGACTCTCAAGATGTCGATTGGCTCAAATTTCATCTTGGCTGATGAATCTATGCAGACCTTCAACGCCGAATTCAACAAGGGAGTGCAGCCAGATTACACCTACGAAGGTGAAGGTGACACTATCCCTTGGTGGTTGTATGTCGTCGCAGTGTTGGTTATCGCAGCAGCTGGAGCATTCATAGTAATGAAGCGCAGGTCTGAAGATGCAAGCAAAGAGTTAGCAGACATATTCTCTTACACTGCAGAACTATTAGCAGCAGGGGATTCAATGCGTGAGGCAATCTTCCAGTGCTACGAGAGCATGGTTCATGTCCTGATGGGACGCGGGTTCTTACGCCGTGATTTCGAAACTGTTAGAGAATTCGAGATGGCAATCAGAGCAGCACTTCCGAACCTAAGCGAGGAGTCACTAACCGCACTTGACGGAATCTTCGAAGAAGCAAGATACAGTCGCCACGAGATGCGTGAAATGGACAAAGCAAAGGCTCAGGAAGCATTGACTAGAGTGGTAGCAGAGATCAAAAATATCGGAAATATTCCGAGTCGCTGATTACCATTTGATGTTCAAGATTCCATCACTAAGTGATGCGTCTATTGAACCAGACTCTGCAGGAATTGGTAGTTTTCTAACAAACTCCCCAACCTGTAGTTTGAGTATACTGTGACCATCTAACTCGCCTCTAGATAATTGGATGGAATCCATTGTTGCACCATGGAGCGGTATTGTGAGTCCGTCGGAGTGAATTTTCCCGTTGAGTTCCTTTACTATCCAGTCTAGGCGTCTTTCAGGTGCGATATCAGCCATGTGTGATTCAGGAAGTTCTCCCGAAGTTACCAGCATCATTGTATGGCGGTCACGAACCTCTGCAAGATGGTCTCCAGATATCTCAAAAGCAGCATGAAGCTCGCTAGGTGATGCGTCTAAGCCGTCACTAACTGTTTGAATCTCGACCTCTTCCCACTCTTCCATGATTATTACCTCCGCCGGTGGAGCATATTGAACCTTTCAGGTTTCGATTTCTCGGTGAACTCTGGAAAAGAAGCGTTTAGCAAATCTTCCTGAGCCCTCAGAATCACTTACTTGATTCATTCTGATGTCGGGTGGATAGCAAATAGCGTAAGTTCTCTCAATGTTTCTTCTGTCTAACAAAACGATTAGCGCTCTGTCTCCCATCGCCCTAATCGGTCTACCCATAGCTTGCAATATTGTGTTGATTGCAGGTTGAGAATTCGCATATCGCCAGAAATTACCCTGTCCAAATTTGTCCTTGATGTAGTTCGCATACGCTTTTTGGAAGACAGATGGCGGTGCGTTTTGAATTCCAACACAAATCACGGAGTCGAGAATACCTCCGGCGTAATCTACACCTTCCGACAATCTTCCATTGAATACTCCGGCTATCACGATTTTCTTTCCTCTTCTGTGGGCCTCTTCTAAATCAACCAATAGTGCGTTGATGTCTTGCTTACTCCAAGTCCTAGATTCTGTTAGTATCTTAGCGCCTGGGATGTAGATTGTGCCATCGAAGATTTCCTCGAGTGCACTATATGATGGGACGAATACTGCTGTATTTCCAGGCGTATTCTGGATTACAGAGCATATGTGGTCCCGAATTCTTTGTGTATTCTCTCTTCCTCTTTCTCTGTAAAGTGTGGTAACATCTGTCGCAACTACGATTGGCCTTCTCTCCTTAGCAAACGGGGACGGAAGAATCAGCTGTCCTCTCTCTTTTTGAGAAATACCCAGTAGGTCTGCAAACATGCCTGGTGGGTTTAGTGTCCCCGACATCAGAATCGAACCGGAAACTTGATCGAAAATTGGGCCAGCAACCAGCCCAGCATCAAGTAGATGAGTCACAATTCTTCCATTATCCCTGCCATGTCCATCGAATACCAAACACAGTGCGCTCCCCCCTCCAAATCTGTCCAATACATCGATTAGATGTGCTAGTAGATGAGCGGCTGGTTCGTTGTCGCCTTCCTCATCGACATCAACTTCATTTGTTTCAAGTAATTCCTTGAACAACCTTAACCTGATATTTTTGTCAGGGTTAGCGAACTTACCTTCAGTACCAGTTAATTTTGATTGACTGACGTGGGCAGAGACCTTATCGAAAGCAACTTCAAGCCAATTGAGTACCTGTTTTGCTCCAATTTCAATCTCTTCATTATCTCCTAGTTTATTCACTAGATTTTTGAATTCCCTTGTAAGAATTAATCGGAATTCTTTGCAAACTTCAAGGCTCCAACGCTTCAATTCTATCGCATCTGAAACCATGTCATTCAGCATTGATACACGCACTAGGCTCTCATAGTGTTCTTCAACTTCTGAGATTGCATTTCTAACGATAGTTGGAGTGATTCGTGTCTGCATACCCATTCTGACTCTATCTGGTAGATTATGGGCTTCGTCAACGATTACCACAAGATCATCAAGACGCAATCCCATGGCTTTCAGTGAAGCAGTTCTAACACCTTCGATGAATAAGTGGTTATAATCACACACAATTACCTGTGCCTCTTTTGCAGCATTTCTAGCTGCTTTCCAAGGACACGTTTGGGTTTTTTGTCCATTTTCGATGTGAGTTTTGCTCATTTCGACTAACTCGTCAACATGAAGTGGGTCAGATAGAATTCTCCTTTCGAAGCCTGGGGCATTTGTTAGCCATGGTTTGCATTGTCGGTTCTTACGATGATTTGCACACAGCAAAGAGAAACTTGCCCCGCGATTTCCAGCAAATGGTTCAACGCACATATTCGATTGTCCAATCATGTCTACCAGAGAGATTTTGTCATGTTTACTAATTTCATTTATTCTTCTGACAGTGTCGACTACAATCTTGTGTTGACTTTGTCTTGGGGTAAGGAACATCACCGTTTTTCGCTCTGGTCCGGAATTGGCGAATTCAAGAGCTGCGGCCAATGCTGCAGCGGTTTTTCCAATTCCAGTTGGGGCGTTGGCTAAGTGAGCACCGCCTTTTTGGAGGGTTTCCAAACAGGAAGAAATCATTTCGATTTGCCCTTCCCTTGGTTTTGGGTGTGCTAACCAAGAGAGACCTGCTTGCTCACCCATGAAGGTATGGCTTCGCCGAAGGTATTTGATGTTGAGCATTGTAAATAGCGGTCGCACTAATCGAGTAATTTGCACCCAGATGTGGGGTCTGGGTGCGTGTGGAACTAACCCTGCTCAACAAGCAGGGTTGGAATCGGAGTCCCCCCGGTTACAACCCGGGGGGACGTGTGTTGGGTTGCCAGTTTGTGCTAATTTTGCACGTAGACGCAGTGCAACGAAACAGATGCTATCTGGCAAGTTAGCATTTGTTCGGAAGGTGGAAGGCGTATTGTTTCCAATTTCGTCCTCCCATCGCATTTTCCCATCCCCTCCATTATGTGGCTCTCACCCTGTTTTCACTCAGTGAACTCCTTGCGTCTTTCTGTATTGCTTCTGGCGACAGTCACGCCATCAGCTAGTAGTTGGTTTAGTTCGGCTTCTTCCAAGATCAACTTTCTGACGTAATCTTG
>JAYYDR010000002.1:0-6504 GCA_036160735.1 Thermoplasmatota archaeon | reverse complement strand
CTATTTTGACGAATCTGAGGTTGAGGTACTGCAAGGACCAACCGCTGAATTTGTTGCGAATTGGTGGAAAAAGAGGAGAGATTAGATGAAGAGACGACCGAGAATAAATCGTTGGACAGAGTCAAGAAGAAACTTGATTTTTTCGAAATCAATCAGGCAATCCCTCGTTCAGCCCCACTTTGTCGTGGCAGGGACTGATGTAAATGACCCGATTGAAAGTATGCCTGGAATAAGCAGACAATCAGTTGATGTCCTACTCGAGACAATCGACAGCGATATGCAAAATGGAATTCATGCTCACATGCTTTTTGGCGTGATTGACAATGCTCTCAAAGATTCTAATGCTTCCAAAGCATATGATAGCGAGATGCCTCTGCAAAAAGCAGTTGCACAGCTCAAGGAAAAGTATGGAAAAAACATTGTCTTATTCACTGACGTTTGCCTCTGTACTGCAACAGATCACGGCCATTGTGGCATAATTCATGATAATGAAATCGATAATGATTTGACCTTACCCGAACTAGTAAAGATAGCAATTTCTCATGCTGAGGCGGGTTCTGATTATGTTTCAGCCTCCGATATGATGGATGGTAGAGTCAAAGCGATCAGAAAGGCACTGGAAAATGAAGGATTTACAGATACTGGAATCATGTCATACTCTGTAAAATACGCAAGCAGTTTCTATGGACCTTTCAGAGATGCTGCTTCATCATCTCCTGAACACGGCGACAGAAAGAGTCACCAAATGGATGTCAGGTCTGGCTATAAAGAAGCAATACTCGAAGCAACCAGCGATGAAAAAGAAGGTGCTGACATAATCATGGTCAAACCAGCAATGACGTATTTAGACGTTGTAAGAAGAGTCTCTGACGCAGTCTCAAGGCCAGTTGCTGTGTACAATGTGAGCGGTGAATACACTATGGTGATGTCAACAACAGAAGAAGGTCCTCAGAGAAAAGCAATGGTTCAAGAGATATTCTATTCCTTTGATAGAGCAGGGGCCGACGTAATAGTAAGTTACCACGCCAGAGAAGCGGTCCGAGAAAATTGGTTTGATTGAGGTGATACAATGCAACGCACAAATTCAGATTCCTTACACGAAGAGGCTCTGAATCATCTTGTTGGAGGGGTCAATTCTCCAGTTCGCGCTTTCAAGTCAGTTCATGGTAATCCGATTTATTTTGAGAGTGCGTCTGGTGCAATTGTTACCGATGTAGACGGTAATGAATTAGTGGACTTTGTACAGTCATGGGGCCCCTTGGTACATGGACATTCCCATCCAAAAATTGTAGAAAACGTGTACCAGAAAATGCTCAAAGGAACTTCTTTTGGCGCTCCGCACATTGGTGAGATTGAACTTGCTAAGAGAGTCAAAAACAGATTCCCGTTTATGGATAAAGTAAGGTTTGTTTCGTCTGGTACAGAAGCGGTAATGAGTGCTGTTAGGCTTGCTAGGGGCTACACTGGAAGAGATCTTCTCATCAAGTTCGAAGGTTGTTACCACGGACATGTTGACTCTTTAATGGTAAACTCAGGTAGTGGTTTAGCGACATTTGGTATTGCTAGTAGTCCCGGGATTCCAAAAGATACGGTTGCCACTACGCTAGTAGCCCCGCTTGATGACATCGAAGCGGTGGAATATCTGTTCAGTGAACATGGCGAAGAAATTGCTGCAGTTGTAATTGAACCATTACCTGCAAACAATGGATTACTTGTACAGAGGCACGAATACCTGTCAAAATTAAGAGAATACTGTGACAAACACGGCGCTCTTTTGATTTTTGATGAAGTAATCAGTGGATTCAGATTCAAAGATGGAAGTTATGGAGACCTAAGTGGTGTAACCCCTGACATTACAGCTCTTGGAAAGGTCATTGGAGGAGGATTGCCGGTTGGTGCATACGGCGCAAGAAGTGAAATCATGCAAAGCCTGTCTCCGCTAGGTCCTGTTTACCAGGCGGGAACATTATCAGGCAATCCTCTGGCGATGGCAGCTGGCATCATGACTCTAGATTTGTTGGACGATGATGCTTATGACCGCTTAGAAGAATTAGGCCAACTATTGGAAAGTAGAGTAGTCCCTGTTTTAGAAAAGCATGGTAATCCGATGAGACTTGTTCGCAGGGGTAGCTTGTTTTGGTTTTCACCAGGGGCAGGTGACCCTCCACCCAGAGCAGATTTGATTCCAAGTAATGCGGGTAAATTATATTCTGATGTCCACAAAGGGCTTCTTGAGAAAGGGTACATGCTTGCGCCATCCGCATACGAGATTGGCTTCATTGCAACAGTTCACGAGGAAGAGCATATTCTTGGAATGGTAAGAGCGCTGGATGAAGTTCTAAGTGAGATGGAGTGGTAGATATGAACGGAAAGCAAAGGATTGTTTCCGCCTTGAATCTACAACCTGTTGACAGAACACCAGTTTGGTTCATGAGACAGGCTGGCAGACATCTACCCGAATACAGAAAGATTGCTGCAGACCACTCTTTTTGGGAGAGGTGCATGGATGTTGACCTATGTACAAAAATAACTCTTCAGCCACTTGAGAGGTACAAGCACATTGATGCAGCAATAATTTTCTCAGACATACTAACTCCTCTGCCGAGTTTGGGTTATGATGTTGAATACGGGGGAGGCATTAGAATAAGCGAATTCGACCTTGGAGATGTTGATGACTGGTCTCAATTTAGTGCTAGAAAGCATGCTCCATGGGCAGCGGACGGTCTAAAATCAGTCGGAGAAGAAATCGGAGACCACACCGCAAGACTAGGATTCGTTGGTTGTCCATGGACAATTTGCATGTATTTGTTATCTGGTGGTACAGGAGACAAAGATTTTCACAATGCTAGAGCTAAAGTGTATTCAAATCCTGAAGAAGCCAAACGAATGCTTCTGAAAATGGGAGAAATTGTCGGAGATTTACTGGCAGATCAAGTCATTCACGGAGGCGCCGATGCAGTGCAGGTTTTCGACACGTGGGCAGGTTTACTCTCTCCTGAAACATATAGAGAATTTGCAATGCCTGCAACTGCGAAATCAATTGAGGTGTTCAGAGAAAAAGTAGGAAATGATACGCCGCTTATCCACTACGCAAAAGGCTCAGGACATCTACATGGAGATATTAGAAACCTGAATCTCAATGCCATATCACTCGACTGGAGAGATGATTTAGCTCTAAACCGAGAACACTTTGGAGAGAAATTTGCATTCCAAGGAAACCTTGACCCATCTCTTCTTCATGGTTCTACCGAAATGGCAAAATTGGCTACACGGAAGGTGCTAAATGAAGCGGGTGACAAACCAGGACACATATTCAATCTCGGTCATGGCTTTGCCCCCTCAGCGAGAATTGAGTGTGTCGAAACTGTCCTGAGAGAGATAGTTGGTGAGTGAAAATGCGTCAGAAAATGGTGGATATGGTCCATCGTATTCAGGACGAGATTTGTGAAGCACTTAGAGCGATAGATGGAGTAGACTATCGTCAAGATGAATGGGTTAGGGAAGAAGGCGGCGGTGGGCGCAGCAGAGTCTTCTCAGGAGGGAAGGTCTTCGAAAAGGCAGGCGTAAACGTTAGTGTGGTTCACGGTACTCTTAGCCCACAGGCAGCAGCGAGCATGGGTGGTGGTCACGAGTTGCAAGGCAAAGATTTGGATTTCTTCGCAACAGGAGTAAGTTTGGTACTACATCCACACAACCCAATGGCTCCTACTGTACATGCAAACTACCGTTATTTTGAACGAGGAGAAGGCAAGAAACCAGGAAGTTGGTGGTTTGGCGGTGGAGCAGATTTAACCCCATCTTATTTGTTTGAAGAGGATGCAATACATTTCCATAGAATCCACAAAGATGCGTGTGACCGTCATGAAGTTGCTGATTACTCAAAATTCAAGAAATGGTGTGATGATTACTTCTTCATCAAGCATCGTGGTGAAAGAAGGGGACTTGGTGGAATATTCTTTGATGATGTAAATGAATTGAGCAGAGAAGAGTGCTTTGCTTTCGTTACAGACTGTGCAGAGTCGTTCTTGGATTCATATCTCCCGATTTTGGAAAGACGAATGAATCTCGAATACACGCAGGAAAACAAAGACTGGCAACAGATCAGGCGAGGTAGATATGTCGAATTCAATTTGGTCTACGATAGAGGGACGACATTTGGTTTGACTACAAACGGCAGAATTGAGAGCATTCTAATGTCTCTGCCGCTTACAGCTAGATGGGAATATTGTCACGAGGTAAGTGAAGGGAGTGAGGAAGATCGTCTGCTAGAAGTTCTTCGCTCGCCTAAAGACTGGATTACAAACTAAGACTGTGATTATTTATGTCTAATTTAGAGAGTTGGGTCCTTCACGGAGATGAAATGCGGAGGCCACTTCTTATTCATCCAAAATTTGTAGATTCAACAAGAATAGTAATTGTTGGGGCAGGTTTGAGTGGACTGTGCTGCGCATATCGAATTGCAAAAAAGCGTCCAGATTTGGAAATTATTTTGCATGAAAAATCAGACCAAATTGGAGGTGTTATCTCTACATGGAGGGAAGGAGAATGGATTTGTGATGTTGCAGTTAATGCAACGAGAGCCCATCCTGCTTTTTGGCGACTAGTTGAAGATTTAGGCCTTGAATCAAAATTCAAAGTTTCCAATCCTAATGCGAAGTCTAGGTGGGTTCTGTTAGGAGGAAAAAGGCACAGATTGTCTTGGAAAACATTGTTCAAAATCGGACCACTGAGGTTGTTTAGCAGCATTAGAAAGTCAAGGAAAGGCGGTTTGTCAGTAAGTGAAGTTATTCCACACAAACCGATTGCAGATGCGATGTGCTTGGGTATTGTCAATGATACTAGTGAGAATGTAGATGCGGATTTTTTGTTTCCTGGGTTGACTAGATTCGGTGCATCTCCTCCAGTCAAAAAATCCAAACTGAAGAAATCAATAGCAGAGTCCTATCCAATATTTACTCCAAAAAAAGGAACGATTGCCTCTATTGATGCTGGCATGAGCGAACTTACGGAGGAACTTCGAAACCAAATTTCAGAGTTAGAGAATGTGAAAATAATTCTAGGAAACAAAGCTGATTCAATTCAATCTATCTCAAAGCACTATGATATTCCATCAACATCCGTTCTATGGACTGGTCCAAATCCAGAGTTTGAGCAGGGACACTCAGAAATTACCATCTTCGCTGTAGGTTACACTAACCAACAGGTTAAGCACATTGAGTTAGGATATGGCACCCTCATTCCGGACAAAGAGATTCCAATAAGTGGTATTTTACACGAAAGTGACGTTCATCAATCTAAGCGCTGTCCGGAAGGACACCGACTGTTTAGGTTAATGGTACCAAATAATCGGTGGGCAGGAGACGATGAATCAGTTAGAATTTCAGCCGAATCTCTGCTGGCCAAAGAACCAGTCTTATTCAAAAAAATAGGAGAGCGCAGGATTCCATCATACATGCCAGGCCACCTTTCCAAAATGAGTCAATTGAACTCTGACTGGTCCTATGCAGGGTGGTCGTACAGTGGAGTTTCAATTACTCATGTTGCAGACCAAGCTGAGAGAATTGCTGAGTTATTCTAGGCAACAGTAGTTTGTGAAAATCTTTTTTCCACGAGTTTGTACAATCCTTCAATCCAATCCTGGTTGTCATTGAGACACTTTACAACAGTCAGTTCTTCTCCACCCAATTCTGTGAAGTGTTCTCTTATTCCTATGTCGAGCTCTTCTAGAGTTTCCAATCCATCTGCTAAGAAAGCAGGTGCAACAATTGCGATTTTTTTCACTCCTCTCTTCACCAATTCCTCTATTTTGTTGGTAGTTGAAGGCTCCAACCACTTCACAGGCCCAATTCTACTCTGGTAACTTATCGACCACTGGTCTGGTTGAAGACCCAGCAAACCAACTACGGTAAGCGTAGTCTCCATGCAGTGATGACCGTAACACAATTGGTTCGCTTCTTCTTTTATTGCACAGCAGTCACTTACTTTCTGACAGTGTGACTTTGTTTTGTCAATTCTTTTTACATGTGAAACTGGCAAGCCATGATATGAGAAAAGAAGATGGGTATCTTTGTCTATGTGTGGTTGTATAGATTTTGTAAGAGGTATGACATATTCTTCGTCAGTTTCGAAGTGACCCATTTCGATAATTTTTGGATTCCAGTCCATCTTTGACAACTGCTTGTATGAGTGTTTCAAAGACGATTCAGTGGTTGCTTGGGCATAATGCGGGAACATTGGTAACAATAGTAACTCCTCTACTCCCTTCGCCTTCAATTTTTCAAGTCCCGACATGATGGAAGGATTGCCATACCTCATTGCGAATTCAAATTCTACATCATCTGTCATTGAATTCAAAGCTTTTGTTATTCGATCAGAGTATACCCGCAACGGAGACCCGTCATCCATCCAAATTTTTTGGTATAGAGGCGTGATTTTTTTAGGTCTAACTCGGAGAATGATTCCTCTTACCAGTAATTGCCTTATTATGTATGGTGCATCGATTAC
>JAYYDR010000001.1:0-8966 GCA_036160735.1 Thermoplasmatota archaeon | reverse complement strand
CTACCTGAGCATCCTGTAAAGGTTGGAACACCAACTCCTGCAACCATGACTATGGTTACAGTTTACATATTAGCAGCAATTATTTGCTTGTTGGTTGCACTAGCCGCAATGATGTCTGCTGACGAGTACAACAGTGGAATGTTGGTACCAGGAATAGTAGCAGGCTTAGGATTAATTTTGACCATAATTGGATATTTTAGGTCAAAGATGCTGAGTCAGATGTTGGATACACCAACGTCTCTTATTCGCTCAGTAGCAGTGGGAAACCCTGAACTGGTAGGTCAAGTCAGACCAATCAACGAGGGATGTCTCACGGTTGTCGTTGATGGAAACAAGGACATGACTTTGGGAAATATGGTCGGCTACAGATGGACGTATGAACAACTTCAGTGTAGAACAGTAAAGACCGATAACGGTACTAGAGAAGAGTGCAACTGGGTTACAATTAGGTCCGACGCTGGCGGATGCCCCTTCATTCTTCATGATGGGACAGGCGGTATAAGGGTAAACACAGGGTCGTTCAAAAGAACGGATTATGGCCAGTATCTCAAGAGATGGGATGGTGCTTATGCGCAGACACTTGGTAAGCAAATTATGGCTCAAGCAGTTGCAGGTCTACTCGGTGGAGCAAGAGTAAAGCAACATCGCTGGACGCTATATGGCCTAAGGTTGGGTAATCCAGTTTACGTCTTAGGACAAACAAAACCTAGACCTTCTAGCGATATACAAGCAGAGGGATTGGATGGCACATTGCAGAACAGTATAATCGAAGTTTGGGGTAATGAAGACTCTCCGGGGGTTAAGTGTACTTTGCAAAGAGGAACAGAATTGGCTAATGTTGGAAATTCACGCTCTGGATTCGAGTACCTTGCCCTACCAATAATGCTAATGTTGGGCGGATTGGGACTTTTTGGTTTAGCGTGAATATGATTAGGCGGTTTCAATTCGCAGTGTCATGGCAGAAGATGTCGTGATTGTAGGCGGAGCGAGAACCCCATTCTGTGAATGGCAAGGCGGAAAGCGAGGAGATGGCCAACCAGGTGGACTCTTGAAAGACGTCAGCGCTCTGAAATTAGGTGAAATTGCAATAAAAGGCGCCCTAGAAAAAACCGGAACATCTGCAGAAAATGTTGACCATGTCGTCATGGGATACGCCCTGCAAACATGTGACCAAGCCATCTTTGGTGCACGCCATGCAGGGCTAGGTGCAGGCATTCCACAAGAAGTTCCTATGCTAACCCTTTCCAGAATTTGTGGTAGTGGTGTACAATCTATTGTAACCGGTGCTCAAATGATTATGCTGAATGAAGCAGAAACAGTTGTTGCTGGTGGAATGGAAAATCTCTCTCAGGCTCCACACGTCCTCAGAGGAATGCGTGATACTTACAAGTTAGCAAGACCGCCAAGATCTGGTACAGAGCTAGAGAAGGATATGGAAGACTACCTATTCACAAACCTGCTAGATGGTATGTGCGGTTCATTTATGGCACAAACCAGCGATGAAATTTGTAAGCGTAAGGGTGTAACTAGAGAAGAAACTGATGAATTTGCAGCAATGTCTCACTCAAGAACTGCTAAGTCGATCGAAGATGGAATTTGGGAGCAAGAAATAGTCTCTGTAAACGACGTCACTTACAAAGACGAAGATCACGTTGTACTGGGAAGTACTCCAGAATCATTGGCAGAACTGAGGACTGCATTCGGCCCAGACAGCTTGGTTACTGCAGGAAATGCTAGCGGTGTTGTTGACGGAGCAGCAGCTGTTGTGATCAAGTCAGCATCGAAGGCCGAAGCGGATGGTGACAAACCACTTGCGAGAATCGTCTCTTGGGGGATTGTAGGATTAGAGCCTGCAATAATGGCATATGGACCGGTACCTAGTAGTCGCCTTGCATTGGAGAAAGCTAATCTCACAATTGACGATATTGACCGTTGGGAAATCAATGAAGCGTTTGCTGGACAGGCTGTAGCATGTGTCAAGGATCTTGGATTAGATGTGGAGAAAGTCAACGTCAACGGTGGAGCTGTTGGCTTGGGACACCCTCTTGCAGCAACAGGAACTCGCCTTGTTCTTACCTTGGCACACGAACTGAAACGTTGTGGTGGCAAGTATGGAGTTGCAACTGCTTGTATTGGTGGCGGTCAAGGAATTGCAATGGTAATTGAATCACTTTGATTACCATTCAATAGGAGTTCCATCGAATTGGACATAGCGACCGGTTAACTCCAGTGTTTGTTCTTCGATTCTCTCGATTATTCCAGTTACGCTTTCTTCAACGGAAAGAGGCGCATTAGGACCACCCATGTCGGTTTCAACCCAACCAGGGTGCATAATTAGAATTGATATTCCTTGTGATTCTAATTCGTTTTTCATTGCCATTGAGAACATATTCAGAGCTGTTTTTGAAGCTCTGTAAGCGTAAGACCTTCCGCTCATACAGTCACTTATCGAGCCCATCAGACTGCTCATCATCACTATCTTTGAGCCTGATTTCAACTTGCTCTCAAACTTCTGAGTAACGAGTACAGGTGCGATTGAATTGACTTCAATAACCTCCATTGCGTGTTGCATATCAATTTCAGAAATTGATTGCCATCGACCATCCGCAACACCAGCATTATTGATTAATACATCAACACTGCCTTCTATTGAGGAAGCAAATGTTTGAACATCATCCGCATCTCTTACATCTAACTTAAATGTGGATAGGTTTGGGTTTTGTATATCTTCAAGCTCGCCCATATTACTCCGGTATGATGCAAAAACTCGGTTTCCTTTTGCCAGAAATTGCTTACATAATTCTAGACCTATGCCTCTGTTCGCACCTGTAATAACAACACACTTCATGCCATTTCGACTAAACT
This sequence comes from Thermoplasmatota archaeon, assembly GCA_036160735.1. Classification (GTDB taxonomy): domain Archaea; phylum Thermoplasmatota; class Poseidoniia; order Poseidoniales; family Poseidoniaceae; genus MGIIa-K1. Next base: position 6,101 of record JAYYDR010000001.1, on the reverse strand, counting down.
GAATCAAATAATATTTGATATCCTAAATCTAGAGTCCTGCAGCGATTAATCCCATTGAAATCCACGCACCGGCCATTGAGCCAAGGTTGGTAAGAGCAGTGACTAGTAAAATTCGGCCAGCCCTATTGGTCCAGAACAACTTTGCAGAATCCAATTTTAGGAATTCAGTCAAATCCTCACCAGTTGGTTCTTTGACTTTCATTTGAGCATAACCTGCAAACCAACCCGCTGCTAACGCAGGATTTAGTGACGTAATGGGAGATGCAATTGCTGCTACAAGAATTGCTACTGGGTGGCCGCCTGCTAGCATACAAAACAGTGCAGCTCCGATGAAGTTACCAGCAAACCAGTAAATTCCGTTTTCTTTTATTGACGCTAAATCGCCGTTGTATGCGAACCATCCAAGCAGACCTAACAATACTAGAGGAATTGCATAAGAGATGGATTTTAGCAATCTTCCACCCTTTGGAACCACAGAAAGGTCTGCAATTCTTTCTTCGCTTGGCTCGACTTTTTGTTCAAGTAATTTTGAAACTCCATCCAGATGACCCGCACCCAATACTGCAAGGACCTTTCCTTCTGAGCGAATGCCAGAAATTTTCCTTGCAATGAACTCGTCTCTCTCATCAATTAGTACAGAACCTGCTCCAGGCGATACTTCACGCAACTCTTCCATCAGAGAAGTAAGTAAGTCCTTATCTGCAAGCATCTGTTCTAATTCCAACTCTTCATCAGAGTCGTCTTCAGCGAGCAATGCCCACATTAAGCCGAACTTTTCTTTGAAACTCATTTTATTCCATGCTCTTCGAAGAGTAGTCTGAATGTCCCGGTCAACCAACTCTACTCTGAGTTCTGCTTCATTAGCAACTTCCACAGCAGCCAGTAACTCAGCTCCGGGTTGCTGTCCTTCATCCAATCCCAGTTTCCTTTGTTCTGCAGCGAGTAGTGATTGAAGCAAAACCATTGGGGCTTTACCTTCTTTGATTACCTTGAGCAGACCTTCCCTATCGAGTCTTTTCTCTTGGGTCAATGCGTCGTGCCTTCCTTTACACAACTCCACAGCGACAATATCGGGCTTCCATTCCTCTATATTTTCCTTAACCGCCTCTACAGATGCTGTTGCAACGTGAGCTGTACCAAGGAGTCTCAGGTTCTCATCGACATCGATAATTGGTGCGCCCATTCACTCGCCTCCAAAAGCACTCTTGAGAATCTTTGTTATCGATTCCATTGCTTCTTTTGGGTTTTCGCAGCCCAACTCTTCAAATGGGATTTGCCCACCAGCAAGCGCTTTGTGTCCTCCTGCACTTCCTTTTTCGAAGGTCCTTGCGAGAATTCTTCCTACATGCATCGAATCATCACTTGAGCGAACTGAGAGAATGACTTTTGACATTCTTACACCATAAGCTATGACGATTCTCACACCTTCTGTCGGAAGAAGGAAATCCGCTACTTGGGAAAGTGCGTCTCTATCTGCCATCTCTGTGATTGGAACAAGCATAAGGCCGTCTTCAAAGTCAGCATCCGTGAGTGCCTGTTTGAAAATTGAAAGAACTTCTTGACTCCTAGGTGGGCTCTCAAAGGATCTCATCATGTCCCAATCAACCCATGCGCCAAGCCATGATAGTGCACGCAAATCCACTGCATTGAACGAGCGTGTAAATCCAAGGGTGTCGGTTCTAATTCCAAATGCAAGTGCGGTAGCGATTTCTGAGTTCATTTCAACACCAGAATTCATCAAAACCGAAGCGATTAGAGATGATGTGGCTGCAAATTCTGAGCGAACTAGTATCACATCCCCAGCGGGCCTTTCCTCACTAGGGTGATGGTCAATTACTATGTGAGGAACGCAATTTTCTGGTAGAACGTTATTCGCACCGGGATGGCTGAAATCAACACAGATTACGACATCTGATTCCTTCAGGAGGTCTTCTATTTCCCAATCTAGGATCAATTTCCTAACCTCCATGTTGAGCAGTTTCACCATGGCTCTGTTTTGTTGGTGTTCAATCATTCCACCGTGGATAATTGTTGATGTATGTCCCATAGAGTCACACAGGTGTTTCATTGCAAGTGCACTCGCTAAAGCATCAGGGTCGGGATTGTCGTGACAGACTATCAAAACTTTTGAGGCAGATTCTGCTTCAAGTCGACGTAGTACCTCTCTTGCCCCTTGCTTCCTATCTATTGAGCGAAGCCTATCCTGTATTGCTGAAGTTGTCAAATCTTCTATTGATACCATCTCTGCTCCATCCACATCGATAGTCGATAGAATCGGGGTACTCGGCCACCTGTTCTTCAATTCCTGAACAGGGTCATCGTCACAGATTATCTCTTCTAGAAGCAAAATTGCTGTTGGAGTAACTTCAGGAAGTGGCATTTCATGGAGTTCCATTTCTGTTGGGAGTGCTACAATTTCAACATCCTTCATTGGAACAAGTTGTTCTGCTAATCCGATAATTCGAGCAACTGAACGTTCGCCAATCCATTCTGCTAGCCTTACCGCAATTGGGTCGGAGCCGAAAATTAGGAACATACTTACTCCTCCAATCTTTCGAGTACTGAAAACAGGTCTACATGCTCTCGAACATCATGAACTCTGATGATATCAATTCCATTTTCGAATGCTTTTGCAGCGACTGCGAGACTTCCTGCCAATCGGTTTTCGGTTTTCGGTTGGTCGCAAATTTGCCCAATCATGGATTTTCTAGAAACACCCCAGAGAATTGAATATGGTCTGAGCTTAAGGCTGGACTTAAGAAGAGAAATATTGTGTTCCAATGTCTTTCCAAAACCAATTCCTGGGTCAAGATGTATCTTGTCCATAGAGTGTCCACGTTCAACCAGTTCCCTTGCTTTGGATAGCAGGTATCCATTGACTTCAGATGCAACATCTTCGTATGTTGGATTGTCTTGCATATTTCCAGGTTCTCCAAGCATATGCATTATACAAACCTCACATTCGGATTCTATTACCAAATCCGTCATCGCACTGTCTCGCAGTCCGCTTACATCGTTAATCATCTTAGCTCCCGCTTCCAAGGCTTTGCGAGCAACCTCGACATTTCTAGTATCAATTGAGACGTTTGTTACCTTCGAAAGTTCTGTAATTATGGGGATTACTCTGGCAATTTCTTCTTCTATAGATATGGGTGTTGCACCAGGTCGGGTTGACTCTCCACCAACATCAATCCAATCCGCACCGTTTTCAATCATTTCAAGGGCTCTTTCCACTCCTCCCTGTCTGGATGATTCATGGAAGGAATCGGGTGTGGCGTTAATGATTCCCATTACTAGAGGTCGGCGATTGCCACCCTCCTCATAGACTGCCATGTTAACACCCCTGCCTGCGGCAGGTTTTATGAGATGCGGGGCCGCAGGTGTACCCATGTCTGAAGAAGGGGGGACTATCGAGAATCACGAAGATGGTCAAGTTTCAGAAGACGTAATCATGCCCAGTGAGGACAAATTGTTGCTTGCTGATAGGATATTTACGAGGCTTAACCCTCCATCCATAGGTGCTATACCGAGCATGATTCACAAGAAAGCTAAGACAGTTGGTGGCATTCTTGCTGGATATGCAGTATTCTGGTGGCTTACTGTCCTACAAGTCAGCAAAGAGACTGAATTCGAATCAATCTTTTTTGGACCTGAATTCATGACAGTTACCATTTTGGCACCTGTATTGATTTTCTCTGGTTCACTATTGTCAGATTACAGCAGGGAACTTGGACAACTATTCCCGGGTTTGGTAAGCGGAACTATGTTTGTTCTTGCAGTGCTTTACACTTTTGAACCAGCAATCATGGGATTGATGGGAGACATCGAAACTGGTGACGCAGTTTGGAAAACTGCTAGGCTGATGGTTCTGTGTACAATGGTTTTGTTAGCTGCAAAATTGTTGATCGATGCTTGTTTGCTTGTTTGGGTAAAAGAGTTCATGGAGAAGAATCCTGGAATTGATTATTCGGGTGAAGGAGAGGACCTTCAATCGGATTTGGGCGTTGTAACAGACCCCGAGCCTTGAAACGCTGAATCTCATCGGATTGAATATGAGCGAGAAACTTGACGTACTTCGTCTGGGTTATCGCAAGGGGCGTGATCCAAGGATTACGACTCACCTTGCACTTGTCGCTAGAGCCATGGGTGCAGATGGTTTTCTTTTATCAGGTGATGAAGACAAGGAGATGTTTGAAAATCTAAAATCAGTAGATTCTAGATTTGGTGGTAACCTCGAAACCGGTCATGTTAGCGGACTTGGTCATCTTAGACGCCATGTAGAATCTGGTGGCGTAGCAGTCCATCTAACGATGTATGGTGAACCATTTAGGAAAGCGATTCCCAAGATACGTAGAGACAAACCTCTGCTAATTATTGTAGGAGGTGCGAAAGTTCCTGGTGACGTTTACAAATTGTGTCAGCATAACATCGCAGTTGGAAACCAACCACATTCAGAGGTTGCGGCTTTGGCACTATTCATGGACGCTTGGTTTGGTGAATCTGCAAGCGAAAGGAAGTTCAATGATGCTCGGCTTGTAATCGAGGGAACTAACAAAGGAAAGGTTGTTCATGAAATCAATGAAGATTGACTAAATGTTTGTAGTTGCTTACTTAATTCATAGAAGGCGAATTTACTGGTAAATGGCAGTGTTTACTTCAAGCACCATAATTGAAATTGCCCTTGCCAATGATTATACCCCCTATACAATCAGCAAATTTGATGTCGGGGAAGTGGTCTCAGAAAGGAGATACCTCCTCAGGCGACCGTATCAACCTCGTGGATGCTACTGACGGCATCAAAAATGGCGGACAGATACCTCCTAGTGCATCAGGAGATGGAGTTCTACTCTTGGCCGACGGTAGCCGGTTTACAGGCAAATTGTTCGGAGCAAAAGTTTGGGGTGAAGGAGAGTTAGTTTTCACAACCGGAATGACCGGATATCAAGAATCCTTGACTGACCCTTCTTTCGCAGGTCAGGTTCTAACTTTCACTTACCCGTTAATCGGAAATTATGGAATCCATCATGGCACTTCTGAGTCAGCAGGGGTTTGGCCTAGAGGTGTAGTTGTCAGACATGCAATGAAAGACCCAGACCATCGCGATTCAATTGCAAGTATTAGCGAGTTTCTTGCCTTTCATAACGTCCCAGGAATTGAAGAAATCGATACAAGGGCGATTACTAAGAGAGTAAGGGAACACGGTTGCGTATTGTGTGTCTTTGGTCCACTTGAGGATGAAGACCAACTGAAACAACATCTTGAGCAACTTACATCTCCCGAATTAGAAGACTTGGTAGATCTAGTATCAATCGACCAGCCAGTTATTGTTAATGAGGGTGCAACCGACGACCTTGGAAATCCTCTACCGAGAATTGCAGCAATCGATTGTGGAATAAAATACAATATTTTGAGAAGTTTATGTTGTAATTTCGAGGTAGTCTGGTGTCCACCGAATACGACATTTGCTGAGGCTAAATCATATGGAATTGTGGCATTATTCTGTTCAAATGGACCAGGAGACCCTGCCCACCCCGGCAAAGCGACTATGGCAAGAGATACCCTTGCAGAGGCTGTAAAAGCGAATATGCCGGTCATGGGAATATGCCTTGGTCATCAACTTCTAGGACTAGCGAGCGGCCTGCAAACTTACAAGATGCGATATGGACATAGAGGTGCAAACCAGCCATGTGTCGATTTGGTTAGTGGTAGAGTTTGGATTACAAGCCAGAATCACGGCTTTGCAGTTGCCGACCCTGATGCTGGAATGCTAGCAGCTCATCCTTCGGGCGCATGCTCTCCTCAAGGAGAAAATTTACATGGAGAGAAAGCAAAGGTTCGATTTGTAAATGCAAACGATAGAACCGTGGAAGGATTAGATATCGTTGGCAAGTCCGTATTTACGGTTCAGTTCCACCCTGAAGCCGCACCTGGTCCGCACGATGCATATCCGTTGTTTGCAAGATTCCGTGAGATGGTTGACGCACATTATGGGGGTGCGAATTGATGCCACGGAGAGAAGATTTGGAAACAATTCTAGTTCTTGGTTCAGGACCGATTAAAATCGGTCAGGCTGCTGAATTCGATTTCTCAGGCTCCCAAGC